>CALIHW010000009.1 GCA_938020525.1 uncultured Granulosicoccaceae bacterium
CCTCCCCGGCCGCTACTGCGTCCGACCCTCCCAGTGGGAGGTGTCGCTAATCTGAGCAGCAAGCAAAACCCCGAACAGCCATTCTCCCTCCGGGAGAATACAAAGCGTTGTTTGCTTTGCAAGAGGGGGCGATATTTCAGATTTCACTGGCGCCTTGTTCAGCAGCCAGCCCCTCCCCGGCCGCTACAGCGTCCGCTCCTCACAATGGGAGAGTGGTCCCTATTAGAACCTAATCGAGCAACCGTTTCACTCTATCTGCTGTGCGGGTAAAAAAACCACCTTGCTCAACAGGCTGCATCGCAACAATCGGCAGCTCGGCAATTAACTCATCTTCAACCTTGACCTTCAGCAGCCCAAGCTGCTGGCCCGCTTCAATCGGGGCGATAAGATCGCGCGATAAGTGCATCTCACGTGAAATCGCGGCACTCTGTCCGGTTTGCAGCGTGACAAACTTATCATCGGCGACCGCCATTGCGACATTTTCCACTGTGCCACCCCAAACCCTCGCATCACCGAGTTTCTTTTGTGCTGAGGCGAGCTTTACCGTTTCAAAAAACCTGAAGCCGTAGTTAAGCGCTCTGAGACTTTCAGTACTGCGAAGTTGTTCGTTACGGGCACCCATTAAAACACTGATCAAACGCATATCACCGCGTTTGGCAGAAGCCACAAGACAATAGCCAGCGGCTTTCGTATGACCCGTTTTGATACCGTCAACTGTAGGATCGCGCAGCAAAAGGGTATTACGATTTTTCTGGGTAATACCGTTATAGGTAAATTCCTCAACTGAATATAGCTTGTAGTGTTCCGGATGGTCACGAATTACCGCTCTGGCAAGCACCGCCATATCACGAGCCGTTGTGAAATGATCCTTGGATGGCAATCCCGTCGCGTTGGCAAACTGCGTATCGTTCATGCCCATACGTTGTGCCATTTGATTCATCATCGACACAAAGCCTTCTTCGGTGCCACCTATATGCTCGGCTAATGCTATACCCGCATCATTCCCTGACTGTACAACAAGGCCATACATTAAGTCCCTGACGGAGACGAGAGAGCCCGGCTCCAGGAAAGAGCGCGATCCAATAGCGGTATGCGCATTACTGCTAACCGGCACAGTATCTTCCGGGCTCAAGCCACGGAACTTGATCTCAGATGAAACCAGGTATGCTGTCATCATCTTAGTTAAACTGGCAGGATCAAGTCGCTTACCTGAGTCACGCTCAGCTATGACTTTGCCGGTGTGATAGTCAATTATCATGTAGCTCTCAGCGGCCAGGCCAGGAGCTGCCGGTATCGGCATAGATGCGCTGCGCAGTGACACTGATGGTGCACTGCTAATCGCAATATCATTCTGCGCTAATGCACCAGGCGACAACGTTGCAATACAAGCCGCCAGCAATGTAGCGCATATCGGCTTAATCACGCGTATTCGAATGATTGGAAAAAGGGTCAACGAAGTTTCCGTTTTACATACATCAGGCAGAAAGCTGGCACAAACAAAACCAGCTATTAATTTTTTGCGTGAATCACAGTGTCAGTAAACTCAGATGCACATGCAGTATTCCAACGCACTGGAGTCGGTTTTTATTGCACACGTACAGTAAAGTTCTCAAGCCCTGCGTCTGTCAACATGGTTGAGACCTTAGTTGCATGTTCCGATGACACAATCGGACCGACAGTAATACGATATAAGTGGGAGTCTTTCAACGGCTTAACATGCACTTCTTCGCCTGGCGCTGCAAGCACTACATCAACAGCGAGCAACTCAGCATCAGCGACGTCAGCGTAAACACCTGCCTGTATATAATAACCACTGCGGTTTGGATCAACAGGCTTTGCCACTGTTTGAACTGCAGCAGGTACCGATAACACACCCTGCACATTCGCATCTGCTACGACTGGCATCAATGCATCCCGTAAATCACTATCCAGCTCGTCGGTCGCTTTGGCTGGATCAGCTGCTTGTGCTGCTGCCGATTGCACTCCAGACGCTTGTAGTGTGGCCGCTGGCACAACTGCTACCTTGTCATCAGAAATCAGCTCGCCAGCGACTTGTACAGGGTCGCCTGCTGTGGAATCCGCCACATCAACCAGATCTGAATCGCTTACGCTCGCTGACTGACCGACAACACCATCTGCATCAATCGGTTGGGCAATAGGCTGTTGGGCAATAGGCTCAGGGGTGATCGGGTTCTGATCTACATCAACCGCCGCGACACTGACCAATTCATCCTCTTCTGCTGAAGCCGCCTGCGCAACAGCGTCAGGCTTTTGTTCATCATCGGTATGATAGAAATCGATACCAAGCTTGTTCTCCGGTCCACTGAGTACCATCACCTCTTCAGGTGTTAAAGCCTGAATCTCGACCTCACCCGTGCCTTCGTTAATCATGCCCAGCCTAAGAGCCGCTGCAAATGACAGATCAATTATCCGATCCCCGGAAAACGGTCCACGATCATTGATCTTAACGACTACTGATCGACCATTTTCTACATGCGTCACACGGGCGTAGGTGGGCAAGGGTAAAGTTTTATGCGCTGCCGTCAAACGATACATATCGTACACTTCGCCGTTCGAGGCGGTGCGTCCATGGAAATTCGGACCATACCAGGAGGCAACACCTTTGGCCGAGTAGCCTTCTGCGCTGTCCAAAGTAAAGTAACGTTGGCCGCGCACAACATATGATTCCATGTTGCCACGTTTACTTTTGCGTATTTTGAGACCCGGTTTCTCCAGTGCCGTAGCAACCTTGGGCGCTGCAACCGGAATTTGATCAGAGTCAGTGTCGCTGACAAACAGCCTTGCCGGCGATTCATAGTTGCTATTACGCGACGGATAGCCTTCAGGCAGGTAAGCACAGCCCGATACCACAGCAAACAAGCTACCGACAACAACAGCATTGCGGAGATTCATCAATTCAACCCTCGGAGCGCGTTGGCCTGCCTTGTTAGCGAGACTCTTTGCGCGATTTTATTTTTTGACTGAGCTGGTGCACAGCCATTGCGTAAAGGTTACTGTGGTTATAGCGCGTGATTACATAAAAGTTATGATGCGCCAGCCAGTGCTCAGCACCTGTGTCAGACTGAAACTCTAATAAGGAGTACTTGCCAGTGCCTTTACGTTTTGGATAGATGCCGACGTTTTTGAGGCTGGCAAGCGTGGTAACAGGCTTTGGACTGTCCACTATCAGGTTTTTTGCCGCGTCTGTAATTTCAACTTTCTCAATAACTGCCTGATCTGATTTCCAGCCATGCCGTTTGAAGTAATTCGCCACACTACCCACCACATCAGGGATGCTTTGCCACAGATCATTCTGGTTATCACCGTCGAAGTCTATTGCATATTGTCGGTAGCTGCTAGATATGAACTGCGGCATCCCAAAGGCACCGGCATAAGAGCCTTCCAGCTCATCCATGTTGAGCTTTTCCTCTTCAGCCAGCAGAAAAAGTTGCGCTAACTCAGAGCGGAAAAACCTCGCTCGCGGCGGATACTCAAATGCCAGAGTACTCAGCGCATCAAGCGCACGAAACCCACCTCCGATACGTCCATAGAAAGTTTCTACACCGATAATTGCTACTATTACTGAAGCAGGAACACCATATTCCTGCTCGGCTTTAGACAGTATTGCTTCGTTTTCCAGCCAGAACGTCACGCCAGCATCGATACGTTCATCAGTTAAGAATATTTTTCGATAGCCTTTCCATTCAAGTCTTTTTTCAGCCGGCTTGCTAATCAGCTCAAGCACCCGATCATTGCGCTTTGCCTTCCTTAACATCGCAGTAACATCAGCGGAATTTAGATTATGTTCCACTACCATCTCGGCAATAAATTTTTTGCCCGCTTCTGTTTCACTATAGTCGGCATGTGCCCTTGAACATAGAACAACCAGACACAGAACTAACGCAAAGGGAACACTGGTAGATTTCGTCATCGCCGTTGTCAAGCAGCCGTGCTGAAAGGACTGACAATGATGCTTTATTTCAATTATCGCTGTAACTGTAATAACAAAATCAAAACGCAGTTTTTCTGATGTGTAACTGAAGACGACTCTGAAAACGTCACCACACAGGTATCGAAAAGCATTAACGGGCCTGTAAAGAAAACAATCCTGTTCACCTCTGGGAGAATCCAAAAATGCAGTTTGCCGTGCAAGAGGGATCGATAGTTCAGATTTCACTAACGCCTTGCCTGGCAACCTTTCCCTCCCCGGCCGCTACTGCGTCCGACCCGCCCAATGGGAGGGTGTCACTAATATGAGTGGCAAACGAAACCCCGAATAGCCATTATCCCTCTGGGAGGGTGTCGTCAAAGGTTTTAGTGACTATCACATGACCTTAACCAGTGCCGCTTTTGTCATTCTCCCAGGGGAGAATCCGGCGTGTAGTTTGCGCCGGAAGAGGGGTATGTCTCTGGTTAGATATTCAATAAGGCTTCGAGCTTAAACTTTGCCAAAACTATCCCTCTCCCAATGCAAACAACGCATTGGACTCTCCCATAGAGGGTGTCGCCAAAGGTCTGAATTTTTGCGATTATTGCTGAAGGGAATAAAGAGCAATTCAGATGGGCATAAAACGTCGAGTTGTTAAAGCAGACACGAGCGGTCAGTTGCAATTGCCCATTGAGGGCGAAGAGGATCCG
>CALIHW010000010.1 GCA_938020525.1 uncultured Granulosicoccaceae bacterium
TAGCGCGCAGAGCATTGGTTTCACAGGGTATTTTCTTCTCGCGTTCCATGTTTTCATTTACTTGGCTTACTGATATTTGCAAGAGAAAAAATTCGCTGTGGAATCAAGGATCAAGCGGGATGCCGTCATTTTCATGAATAAATCGGGCTAGATACTAACCTGGGATTGATCGGACAAAACTTCATCCTCACCGGCCGCCTGTCTATGCCACATCTGTGAGTATCTTCCATCAAGAGCGAGCAACTCATCGTGAGTTCCCTGCTCTATAATGCTTCCCTTGTCGAGTACTACAATTTTGTCGGCATCAATAATTGTCGATAATCTGTGAGCAATAGTAATTACAGTGCGGCCTTCACTCATCTGGCGCAAGCTTTCCTGAATATCGCGTTCTGTGTCTGTATCAAGTGCTGAAGTCGCTTCATCGAGGAGTAACACTGGCGGGTTTTTCAATAACGTTCTTGCAATACCAACTCGCTGTTTTTCCCCACCAGATAACTTCAAACCTCGTTCACCGACCGCAGTATCGTAACCATCCGGCAAGCTGATGATAAAGTCATGTATCTTTGCAGCTCTTGCTGCAGCGATTACTTCTTCCTCAGTTGCGTCAGGACGTCCGTAAGCAATGTTGTAGCCGACAGTATCGTTAAACAAGACAGTATCTTGCGGCACAATGCCAATGCTCTGGTGCAGGCTTTTCTGGGTAACATCACGTACATCTTGACCATCTATAGTCAATGCGCCATCAGTGACGTCATAAAACCGAAACATCAATCGCCCAATGGTTGACTTACCTGAACCTGAAGGCCCGACCACCGCCACAGTTTGGCCTGCAGGCACAATCAGATCAAGTCCGTTCAATATAGTGCGATCATCGTTATAACCGAATTGAATCTGATTAAATCGCATTTCACCACCTTCTATCTTGAGCTCTTTGGCATCCGGCTTATCTTCAACTTCCCGTTGATACTGCAGCAGATCAAACATCTCCCCCATATCTATCAATGACTGGCGGATCTCACGATAGACTGTGCCGAGAAAGTTCAATGGCATAGTGATCTGAATCATGTAAGCGTTCACCATGACGAAATCTCCCACGGTGAGGTCACCGTTATTAACACCTATCGCCGCCATAACCATCACAATCACCAGTCCTGCCGTAATTAATAAAGACTGGCCAAAATTTAGAAACGCCAATGAATATGAGGTAGTAAGCGCTGCGTGTTCATAGCCACGCATTGATTCGTCGTAACGACTGGCTTCGCGCTCTTCAGCATTAAAGTACTTAACAGTTTCATAATTCAGCAAGCTGTCTACGGCTTTCTGGTTGGCGTCGGTATCTTTTTCGTTCATTTTTTTACGAACCTGGACGCGCCATTCAGTCACTTTAAAAGTAAACCAAATATAAATTGCAATGGTTACCACAATCACCGCGAGGTACCAGATATCAAAGACAAAGAACATGATCGCCGCAATCATCAACAGCTCCAATACCAGCGGACCAATCGAAAAAAGCATGAATCGCAGAAGAAAATCAACACCCTTGACACCACGTTCAATGACGCGACTGAGGCCACCAGTTTTACGCGTCAGGTGATAGCGCAGAGATAATGCATGCATATGCTGAAAGGTTTCTAATGCCAGACGCCTCAATGACCGCTGCCCTACTTTTGCAAAAATCACATCACGAAGCTGGTTAAAACCAACCGTCATTAGACGCGCCACGCCATACGCTATTGTTAAGCCGACTGCACCTGCGATTAGAAACACAGTAGCGCTCGACTCTGCACCACCTGGCGCCATCGCATCAACAGCGCCTTTGTAGAAAAAAGGCGTGACTACTGAAATCACACGCGCGAGCACCAGAGCGACCAGAGCGAGGACCACCCGGATTCTAATTTCACGGTTATCCGCAGGCCACAGATACGGCAGCACCCGGCGAATAGTTCGCATGCCACTACGTCTGGCGGCTTTCTGCGAATCGAATTCATCTGTTTCTACAGACATAGAGTTCCTTCAAAGACTCAGACATAAATACAAGAGCGGAAAAACTGCTCGATCGTTACTTACTGGTTTAAAATATCGACTCACCAATAACGGATAAGCCTTAGCGTGAATATCGGAATAATCGGATGCGGGAATATGGGTGGCGGCATGGCACGACAGCTACTATCCGCTAAGTATAAGCTAATATGCTACGACCCGGACGCTAAGACACTGGAACCTCTGGGAGCTGCAGGCGCTGAAACCGCATCTGGTACCAGCGACCTGGCCAAAGCATCTCAGATAATCATCCTGTCTCTTCCGAAAGCTTCGGTCGTTGAATCAGTCATACACGAGATTCTATTGGATATTCAGCCAGGCACTATCGTCCTCGACACCTCAACCTCTGAGCCCGCGACATCGCAGGCGATGTCGTCACTCAGTACCAAGCATGGATTTGAATTTGTAGATGGCCCGGTAAGCGGCGGGCCAGCGGCGGCAAATTCCGGATCGATGACAATGCTTTTGGGCGGCACTAAAGACGCTATTCAAACCCTAACGCCGGTATTAGATGTTCTCACTGCAAAAACAGTCATTGTCGGCGGCTCAGGTGCCGGTCATGCAGCAAAAATAGCCAACAATATGTTATGCGCTGCAAACCTGGTATTGGTGGCAGAAGCCGTCCGGCTCGGTGAAGCATCCGGAGTGAAACCTCAAGACTTGCTGGAGGGTATTAATGCGGGTTCCGGTCGCAGTGGAGTGAGTGAAGTAAATTTTCCGAAGTGGGTGCTAAACGAGGCATTTGATTCCGGCTTTACCATGGGGCTTATGCGCAAGGATGTTGGCCTTGCAGTAGATTTAGCAAAGTCATCCGGTGTTGATCTGTCAGGTTTTACTGATATAGCCGAAATCTGGCTCAATGGATCAGCACACATATCAGACAGCGCAGATTTTAATGAAGTAGTGAAGTACAGTAACTCTGAAGGTAACCATGCTTGAGCGTAAAATTACATTGCAAAAGGCAATGGCATCTGTCGGTTTGGGAACACAACCTCAAAGCCTGATCAACGGTAAGCTGGTAGATGGAAATGCCGCAGACATCGACTTAATTGACCCGTATACAAAAACCAAACTGTGCTCCTACGGTGATGCCGGCGCACAGTTAGCGACGCTTGCCTGTGATGCTGCCCAGGCGGCACAATCTGGCTGGGCAAAAGCTACAACTGCCGCGCAACGCGGCCAGATAATGCAGGACATCTCACGTGCTGTACTATCAAATGTAGAACCGCTAGCGCAAATCGAGGCCATTATAGCCGGCAAACCGATTCGCGATTGTCGTATAGAAGTTGCCAAGGTAGCCGAGATGTTTGCCTACTACGCTGGCTGGGCAGATAAACTGCACGGCGAAGTAATCCCCGTGCCATCAGGGCATTTAAATTACACGCTACGGGAGCCACTTGGTGTTGTATTTCAAATTACACCGTGGAACGCACCAATTTTTACCGGTGGCTGGCAGATAGCACCCGCCATTGCCACAGGTAACGGTGTTGTTATCAAACCCAGTGAACTAACTCCGGTAACGACAGTTGCGTTGGTTAAACTCGCAGAAGATGTCGGCTTACCGAAAGGGCTGGTCAATGTTTTATGTGGCCTTGGACCGACTGCAGGCCAGGCTGCAATTGAACATCACGCAACACGTAAAGTTGTTTTCGTTGGGTCTCCTGCAACAGGGCGCAGAGTGGCGACAGCCGCGGCTGAAAACTTAAAACCGTGCGTGCTTGAACTCGGTGGGAAATCGGCAAATATTGTATTCGACGACGCCAACCTTACTCATGCATGTCTGGGTGCACAAGCGGCAATATTCTCAAGCGCCGGACAAAGTTGTGTGGCCGGCTCAAGGTTGTTAGTTCAGGAATCCATCTATAAAAAACTAGTAGATATGCTTTCCACTGGTATGAAGAACATTAAGCTGGGCGACCCACTGGATGAAGCTACCGAACTCGGGCCAATCAGTAATGAACGCCAGTTTGAGCATGTTACCGGCATGATAACTCAGGCAAAGAATGAAGGAGCAACCGTACACACCAGTGCCAATCAGGCAAGTGGCAGCGGCAATGGCTATTTCGTACCACCAACGGTATTGGACGGACTAGCAAACACCGCAACCCCTGCACAAGAGGAAATATTCGGTCCGGTTGTTACCGCTATACCATTCAAAGACGAAGCCGAGGCTATAAAATTAGCAAACGACTCTAGCTTTGGACTAGCAGGCGCCGTGTGGACAGCAGACGCAGGGCGCGCGCACCGGGTAGCAGACGCCGTGCGTGCAGGCACATTCTGGATTAACAGTTATAAGGCGATACACGTATCTTCTCCATTCGGAGGTTCACTAAACTCAGGTTTTGGACGCTCCAGTGGCACAGATGCATTGATGGAGTACACCTCAGCCAAAAGTGTCTGGCTGGATAGTGGAACTACCCCGCAGATCGCATTTGGCTACGTACCGTAGGCAATTAACATGGCTTTAGTTAAAGATGTTAAAGACCTGTTAAAAAAGTCACCCGAAGTAAATGCCATTATGCGGCTTGCACCGTTTGATGATTTCGGGCAACTGGCAGGCGCCCTCTTCACCAGTCTCTGCAATAATGCTGCAATCGGCAAAGCTGTAGAGGAAGCGTACAACCTAGACACCGCACTCATAGAGCTTTCAATTTACGATATAACCGAGACAGCACGTAGAAATTTTGAACCAGGTGGTCCTGCTGCCTCTTTGTTATTCTCACGCGGCGTGCAAGCGGTGATGGCACATCGAGCTGCGCATAAACACTGGGCTGCGGGTAATACCAATCTGGCACTCGCATTAAAAGCCACCTGCAGCCGAACATTCGATACCGACATACACCCGGCCGCACAGATTGGTGCAGGTTTGTGGCTCGACCATGGATTGGGTTTTGTGGCTGGTGAAACCTGTGTCATTGAGGACGAAGTATCTATCTGGCATAACGTGACGCTTGGCAGCACACTGAACAATAGCGGTGCCAAGCGTCATCCGCATATTGGCCGCGGTGTGGTGATTGGTGCCGGTGCTATTGTTTTAGGGAACATAAAGATCGGGGCGAATGCAAACATAGGTGCAGGTGCAATCGTTGTCGGTGATATAGCAGAAGATACGCTTGTTACAGGCTCTAAAGCCACCGCGCGTGGTGCAGCCAAAATCAGTTTTAGCAAGCCGGGACAATCGCAATGAATGCATCATTTGGTGTTGATCATCCGCTACTTGCCACACACGATATAAACAAGTTACGTGACTTACTCATTTTGCTTGGTTTCAATATGACGGCTGTCGGAAAACATCCATGGGGCACAAGCACAAGCCTCGCAATGTTCGATGGTTGCCTGCTTGAAATCATGGGCATCTACGACGACACATTAATTGATGAAGTACCCGCAGGTGAGTTTCGATTTGGCCGCCATGTATTTGAGCATCTACAAAAACGCGAAGGAATCGCCCTCACGGCGCTACACAGCACAGACTCTCAACAGGATGCACAACAGGCAAAAGATGCGGGCTTTAGTGTGGCAGGGCATCTCGAGTTTGGCCGCGATGTAACCCTACCAGACGGCACAGGTGACCGAACCAAAACTACGCTTGCACTGCTTCCTGATGATAAATTCCCGCGCTTGTCTTTTTTCCTTTGCCAACAACACCGACCGGAATTGATCTATGTCCCTCAATGGCTTGAACATCCCAATAAAGTCACCGGTATAAGCGGAATAAATATTGTTACAGATAAAGAATTTCATACAGCGCTCAAAAAACGTTTTTCCAGTCTCTATGGCAGCTTCGAGTTAATCGATGGTGGTTTTCAATGCCAAACTGCCAACGGTGCGATTCGGGTGATGGATGCCTACAGCTTTACAAACACTATAGGTTCGCTGGCAGAGCCAATAGCAAAGGAACTTCAACCTTGCATTGCTGGTATGGATCTGGTGATGTCTGACCCAACAGCATTTTACGAAAATCTTCTTGTTACCGGCTTGGGCTTTAGAGAAATCGAAAACGGGTATGCACTGGATTCACCGAAATCAACAGCAAACACACTTTTGCGGTTTGTTTCAGCGTAGTTGTGAGCGTCGACCCTGCCACACAACAGATAGCACTATGGCAATGATCATCATGCCCATTCCCTCTCTGGCAGTTTCCACCTCCCACCAAATTTCCTGACGCCACCAGCCCTGCGATTCAGGCCAGTAATATACAACACCGACAATCGAAAGAAATATACAAACCAGCAGGCACCAATGCGCTACATTATTCGCAAGCCAGGTACGTTTAAATGCTGCTATTGCTGCCCAGACAGCGGGAACTGCGTAAATCACCATCCACATCAAACCATCCGGATCGTTGTACTGTACCGCGGCAAACACCAACATCAGCAACATTAATATTATGTAAATCGCTCGCATTAGTTTTTTCCCGCAATATTCATCTGGAAGACTGGCCGAGAATTCTGCTGGTTGACACTCAGGTATGTTGAATTATGATCAGGTAAAGCAAGCGACGCAAAGATCCCATGCCCCACAGTTCATCAGAAGTAGCGGTTAGTGCGTTTGCGCGCCAGCAGAAAGATTTTACAGCAACCCCGTACGTGCAGAAGTTTTCCGTGCCGTTCGAGTATCCAGTCTACTTTACAGACCAGTTATTTAATCCGGAAAATACTGTTTTGCTTCAGACGCTGGGCCGTCTTGAGCATAAAAAACATCACCGGGTCATCGTCTTTATTGACGACGGTGTTGTCACCCAGATGCCAACACTACCTGATGAGATTAGGCACTATTCAAATACCCACAAACAACACATTGATTTAGTGTGTGAGCCAATCAGCATGCCTGGTGGTGAGAAGCTCAAATCGGATTTGCACTTTTTAGAGCAAATGCAAAAACTCCTTGCTGACAACAATCTCGACCGCCATTCTTACGTTATCGCTATCGGTGGCGGAGCCATGCTTGACGCAGTTGGTCTTGTTGCAGCCACTTCGCACCGCGGTATTCGTCATATACGAATTCCCACCACAGTGCTCTCCCAAAATGACTCGGGTGTCGGCGTTAAAAATGGGGTAAACCTGTTCGGGCAGAAAAATTATTTTGGTACATTTTCCCCTCCATTTGCAGTGTTAAACGACTACAACTTTATCCGATCTCTATCTCAAAGAGATAAAATCTGCGGCATGGCGGAAGCAGTTAAAGTTGCCCTGATACGCGATGAATCGTTTTATAACTGGCTTGAACAAAACGCTGACCACCTCGCGCTATTCAATGAAGCCGAGATGAGAACCATGATTCAGCGTTGTGCAGAGCTGCATATGGTTCAGATTGCACATGGTGGTGATCCTTTCGAAACAGGCAGCGCCAGGCCACTGGACTTTGGACACTGGGCAGCGCATAAACTGGAAACCATCACCGGCTACCAACTTCGCCATGGTGAAGCCGTGGCTATTGGACTGGCGCTTGACACACATTACTCCGTGCTTTGCGGTCTCCTCGCTGAAGGGGAAGACAATCGCGTTTGTACTCTACTTGCACACCTCGGCTTTAAACTGTGGCATCCGGCACTTGAACTACAAGCATCAAATGGTGAGCCGCAAGTGCTGGCCGGGCTTGCAGACTTTCGTGAACACCTGGGCGGCAAACTAACCATTACGCTGCTGCAAACCATCGGCCACGGTATAGAAGTCAACGAGATGGATGACGGTCTGGTCAAAAAGAGCATACAATGGCTTAAAACCAGACAAGAATAGTGGAACCCAATGACCGGGACAGCCGCAGACTTACTCAAACCCGCAGAATTACTTAAGCAATGGCTCAAGACCCGACTAACTGCAGAACAAGCGACATGGTTCGAGACACAGCTGCAAAAGATTCATCAATCTAATTCAGATCGTGAACTGCACATAACGCTGGGCATGATCCCGCGTAAACTCGGACGCGCCGATCTCTCCCCAACAGATACAGAACGGGCTGAAGCCAACCGGCTGCAGCCTGGCTGGGACCCACAAAACTGGAGCATCGATATCGCAGCAAGAGTTGCGGTGACATGCCAGCTGGCAGAATTGCGCCCTGAACGTTTCACTACCACTATCACAGATCTGTGCCGCAACGCAGATCTGGCAGAGTCGATCGCACTTTATAGCGGTGTTTCGGTTTATCCTCAAAGCGCTGAGCTGGACCAGTTAATCGGTGAGGGACTGCGCACCAATATACGCTCTGTGTTTGAAGCGATTGCGCATCATAATCCCTACCCTGCAAAATACTTCGATGAAAATCGCTGGAACCATATGGTGCTCAAAGCATTGTTTATCGACAGCACCCTGGCACCGATAGTCGGATTAGACAAACGCGCCAATGCCGATCTTGCACGTATACTGTGTGACTATGCCAAAGAACGTCGGGCCGCGGGCAGACCAGTATCCCATGAGTTGTGGCGATGCGTGGGGCCTTTTGCTTCGGGCGATATGATCAATGATCTTGAGCGGGCTACCCACTCCGAAAGCCGTACAGAAAAGCTGGCAGCATTGCTGGCGCTTAGTACCTCAACAGACGAACGCGCAAAAGCTATACTGGCAGCACACTCAGCAATCCAACAACAGATTGCTAACGGGTCGTTAACAGTAGGCTCTATTGAACAACAGCAAAACTCGAGCAACGTCTCATGATGCTTATCGATCCCCATGCGCATATGATATCGCGCACAACCGATGACTACCAAGCCATGGCAGCATCTGGTGTGGTGGCGGTTATTGAACCTGCTTTCTGGGTCGGGCAACCTCGTACACACGTTGGTACTTACATCGACTACCTCTCGGCCATTATCGGATTTGAGCGGTTCCGCGCCGGTCAATTCGGTATTCGCCACTATTGCACCGTCGGGCTTAACTCCAAAGAGGCCAATAACGAAGAACTGGCAGAAGCCGTTATGGAAATATTGCCACGCTTCGCACTGAAAGAAGGCGTGGTCGCTATTGGTGAGATAGGCTACGACGAGCAAACCGAACTTGAAGACAAGTACTTTCGCCAGCAGCTTGAACTGGCCAAAGAGCTGGAACTGCCAGTGATGATCCATACGCCACACCGCGATAAAAAACGCGGCACCACAAGATCAATGGATGTTTGTGAAGAACACGGTATGGATCCGTCAAAAATTATTGTCGATCATAACAACGAAGAAACCGTACGGGAGGTGCTGGATCGCGGTTACTGGGCAGCGTTTTCAATCTATCCATCAACAAAAATGGGTAATACACGTATGGTTGAAATTCTTGCCGAATACGGTGCCGAACGAATCATGGTTGATTCTGCCTGCGACTGGGGAATCTCAGAACCACTGGGTGTAGCCAAGACAGCCAAACTTGCGCTGGAACGCGGAATTCCACAGAACCAGGTAGAAATGGTCTGCTACAAAAACGCACTGGCGGCTTACGGACAAAGCGGACAGATGCATGAAGACGACTGGCTTAACCCTTCTGCTATTGATCAACGTACCATGTACGAAGGGAACTCTATTTTACGCGGTGGTCGCGAACCAGTAGTGCAGGAAAGTGCTGTTGAACGCAATGCTAATAATTTGATTATC
This sequence comes from uncultured Granulosicoccaceae bacterium, assembly GCA_938020525.1. Classification (GTDB taxonomy): domain Bacteria; phylum Pseudomonadota; class Gammaproteobacteria; order Granulosicoccales; family Granulosicoccaceae. Next base: position 9,611 of record CALIHW010000010.1, read on the forward strand.
GAATGAACAACCGACCACTCACAGCTACTGCACCTGAAAGCGCGCTCAATGATATTGGCTTGCACGAACAGATTACTGCCATCGATAACCTTGATCGGGACCAGTATTTTCCGATCGACAAACTACAGGCCCACATCGAAAATATTCCCCATGTGGCTATATCAATTTTTATCTTGGACGGTGAACGCCTCTTGCTGCAAAAGCGCGCCAGTACCAAATACCATTCTGCAGGATTGTGGGCCAACACCGTCTGCTCTCATCCCAGATGGGATGAAACCGCTGAAGACTGTGCAAATCGCAGATTGCAGGAAGAACTTGGTTGGCAGGTACCACTCACATCGTTCGGGTCAATAGACTATGCAGCACGTGTTGGTGACCTGTTTGAAAACGAGCACGTGCACTGCTTCTATGGTAAACACAGCAATGAAAATAATATTCAGAGCTACAACCCCACTGAGGTAGACGACGTTGAATGGCTAACTCTGCCTGAAGTGTTTGAACGCATAACAGAAAATCCAGCCAGATTCACCGAATGGTTCAGAATCTACATGACCCGCCATCGCCAAATGATTATGAGCCTGCTGCAATAACTTCACTTTTTTTGTTAAGCACCAAAGACGTGGGTCATCACCAGATCTTTGAATTGCAGCGTATCTACTTCACCATCGGGCAGATACTTTCCTTCAGAGCTGATAAACACCGGACCATGCTCAGGATCATCCGTGGGTCTACCATGTGACCCCATTACCAGATGAGTATCAGTGCGCGAAATCACATCAAGTAAAGTTCTAAAGCCAAGTTTCTTGCGCACGACTCGCGACCCTATCGCAAACATTGGCAGCTTAATGGTCGGATCGACAAATAGTTCGACCGGATCGTAACCTGGTTTACGATGTATATCGACAGTGCGGGCATAGTCCGGCGCTTTGTCATCATCCAGCCAGTAGTAATAGCTGAACCATCTATCGGCTTTGGAAATTGCAACAAGCTCGCCTGCTCGTGCGTGATCGAGCCCCCACTGCTTTTTACCACTCTCATCCAACACATGCTCTATACCGTCAAGACCTCCAAGCAAGTGTCGTACTTCATCAATCTTATCCGGATGATTAACATATACATGAGCTAATTGGTGATCAGCTACTGCGAAGGCATCAGAAGCACCAGCGTCGAGTTGCTCCATTGCTTTTTCAGCCCGAACCCGCAGCAGACCAGCCTTTCTTAAAGCGCGGTTTATATGCACTGCATCCGTAACCGGTGTGATTCCATACTCCGATACCACGATGACGTTCTGCTCTTGCGCCTCAGCCACATTCATTAGCTGACCACAGAGTTCGTCGACCTGGCGTAAGTCTTTTTGAATATCGTGGTGCTGCAGATCAGGCCCAAGCCGCTGAAGGTTGTAATCGAGGTGGGGAAGATACGTTAACGTAAGTGTTGGCTTACGGGTTTCCATCATGTGGCAGGTGGCATCAGATATCCATTTACTGGAGGTTATGTCAGCAGCAGGCCCCCAAAATTTAAACAATGGGAACTGACCAAACTTAGCATCAAGCTCATCGTGCAATTCAGCCGGATAAGTATAGTGATCAGGAATTTTTCGACCATCTGCCGGATACATGGGCCGCGGTGTAGCACTCCAGTCTGCGCTTGAGTACATGTTGTACCACCAAAACATCTTGGCGCAGGTAAAGTCCGGGTTGCGTTTTTTACCGGCTTCCCATAGTTTTTCCCCGCCAACCAGCTTATTGGACTGCCGCCATAACCATACTTCCGACAGATCGCGAAAATACCATCCATTGGCAACAATGCCGTGCTCAGTAGGTGGTAAACCGGTTACAAGACTGGACTGTGCAGTACAGGTAACCGCAGGCGTTACCGCCTTCATTGGTCTAATACCCCCTTTTTTAGAAAGCTTCTTTAAATTTGGTGTGTGTTCACCGACCAATGCGGGACTGAGCCCGACCACCAGAATAACTAGAGTATTGTGCATGCAACACATCATACTGATCTAAACTCTTTCAATGCAACTACACTAATGCATGTGAAATTCTTAATTCAGATACAAAGCACGGAAAATTGCCATGCAACTGCAGCACGCTGACGGATCCGACATACACCTGACCTACTGCTCGAATATTCATGCAGGCGAAAGCCTCGGTGAGGTCATGGATAACATCGCACGACACATACCGTCTATTCGTAACAATCTTAAGTTTGATAAGCCATTCGGGCTGGGTTTACGCTTGTCTGCCAAAGCGGCAGATGATCTCAACACACCCGAAGCGATGGCAGAAATGCAGCAGATTCTGGCGCAACAGAATTGCTATATCTTCACCATCAACGGATTTCCTTACGGCCCCTTCCACGGCACCCGGGTTAAGGAAGATGTTTATCTGCCAGACTGGAAAGACCGGGAACGGCTTCGTTACACAAACACACTGGCGGACCTATTCTGTAAACTGCTGCCCGATGCTCAAACCGGCAGCATCAGCACTGTACCCGGCGCTTTTAAAGCTAACGTAGCCACAGCTGAAGACATCGCACTAATGACATCCCTGTATGTAGAGCACTGCGCCCATCTGATAAACCTGGAACGTGATACTGGTAAAACTATTGTACTGGCACTGGAACCGGAACCTTGTTGTTTTCTTGAAACCGTTGAAGAGTCTATTGATTTCTTTACCAACCACTTGTATTCATCAGCAAGTGCTGAGCAACTGCAACGCAACTTGGGTCGAGAGATCGATAACGCACCAGAGCTTCTACGTAAACATCTGACCTTATGTCTTGATCTCTGCCATGCCGCTGTTGAATACGAAAATGCGAGTGACTGCATAAATGCCCTTCGCAGTGCCAACATCAACATCGGAAAACTTCAGATAAGTGCCGGCCTCAGGCTCACCGATGTCACGGTTGCACGCGCCCGCTGCCTTCAACCATTTATCGATCCGGTCTATCTGCATCAAGTCATTGAGAAACACGGTGATAACGTTAACCGCTACGCCGATCTTCCCGAGGCATTCGAGCAATTGCAGGACGATTCCCTACCCAGGGAATGGCGTGTGCATTTTCATGTACCGATCTTCCTGGATGATCTGGGTGATTTTTCATCGACCCAGTTCTTTATTGAAGATGCACTCAAGCTACACAAAGAGTCTCCTGTCAGCGCACACCTTGAAGTAGAAACCTACACATGGGACGTACTACCGGATCAGTACAAGGGATTGCCAATTGATGATGCAATCTCACGCGAGCTTGGCTGGGTTGAGAGTAATCTCTAACAGGCTTATTCATTGCCGTTAAAAATCAGCAGGACCTTGCAATGTAACAATGGCATTGCAAGCTGCCATATTTCGACACTATTGATATTCACCATTTAGACAGGCTATTCTAAACAGGCCCATTAACTGTGCCGTACAAAAATACTCAAGCTAATGCCTGATAAACTGTTCTTTCAATATCAAAAAAAAGCTCCAGTGACTTTTCATCAGCAAATGGCAATATCTGGCTGAGGTAAGCTCCACCAATACCATTGGTTCGATCAATCCAGTAATAACTATTCGTTAATCCGGCCCACATTAGTGTACCCGCCGGGCGACCGGTGTCAGCAGGTGTTTCGTTAATCTGAAAAGTCAGCCCCCAGCTCTTTGGTTGACCTGGAAAAAATTCTGCATCATTGGTAAACGGTGGAGCTATCGTCTTTAGATTTTTTACACGCAAGTTCCCGATGTGGTTTTCACACATGGTTGCTACAGTTTCTGGCTTTAAAACGCGGACACCGTCAAGCTCACCATCATTTAAAATCATACGGATAAATTTACCGTAATCACTCATGGTGCCATGTAGTCCACCACCACCCATTTCAAATTCAGGATTTTCCGGAGCTGGTAAATCCATGATTTGCAATGAACCATCCGGCAGTCTGGCGTGAATTGCCGATGCACGCTCCAGCATTGATGGAGAATGTGCAAACGCTGTATCAGACATACCTAACGGGCCAGTCAAATATTTAGCAAAGTACTCACCCAGGGTCATACCTGAAACCACTTCAACCATTTTACCTACCCAGTCGATACCGGTTCCGTACTCCCAATCTGTACCAGGGTCAAAGGCCAACGGTGTTTGAAGTGATTTGTTTTCAAGTGTGAACAAACTCAGCGCACCAGTTTTCTCTTTCCAGCGAACTTCATTCTCATTCCACAGCTCATAAGTAAAGCCAGAGGTATGCGTCAGCAAGTTGCGAAGCGTCACAACAGATTTGGGGGCACGCAACAGAGGTTCGCCGTCAGCGTCGAAGCCATCCAGTACCTGCACTTCATTTAACCACGGAATTATATCCCCTGCTGGTGCATCGAAATCCAGCTTGTCCTGTTCAACTAACTGCATGGCAGCAGCGCCGGTAATCGCCTTGGTCATTGAAAAGATTGCACCCACCGTATCAGGTGTCATTGGTACACCGCTGCCGATCGATCGCTCCCCTGAAGCGCCCTCCCACAGGACTTCATTCCGGTTGACAACAATTGCCACAGCACCCGGTGCGGCTCCGGCCTTAGTTCCTGCGTCAAGGACCTTATCAAGCTCAGATTTCATCTACTAATCCTCCATAGTTTTAGAATGCAGAGGGTCCTGCATAAACGCTATTGTACTAGCGCAGAGCAGCGCAATGCTTCAGATTCTTCAGAGAAACATGAGCGTCAAATCCCTCCCCCACGCTTAGACGTGGACCCTCCCGCAAGCGGGAGGGTGTCATTCCGATTTTCGGAGAACTCAAACTATACCCCGAACAGACATTCTCCCTGGGGAGAATACAAAGCGTTGTTTGCTTTGCAAGAGAGGAAGCTGGATCAGTAATTAACTCCAACAAACATGAGCGACAATAACCTCCCCCACGCTTAGACGTGGATCCTCCTGCAACCGGGAGGGTGTCATTCCGATTTACGGAGAACTCAAACGATACCCCGAACAGACATTCTCCCTGGGGAGAATACAAAGCGTTGTTTGCTTTGCAAGAG
>CALIHW010000011.1 GCA_938020525.1 uncultured Granulosicoccaceae bacterium
TAGCGAGAAAGTGAGATTTTGAGTCAGATATTTCGATCGATTGAGGCGAATAGTCATTCATATTTAACGATATCGATCGTAATAGCTGGCCAAAAGATCGCTTTCGCAGTAGATCATTCATTCTCGGACAAGCTCCTAGGCTGCATTGCCTGTTTTGCACCTTTATTTACCTCTACATTTGGATCTGTTCCCTAATATGCGAATTTCTAGCCGGTTTAAACCTTTTTTGATAGCCGGTGCAGCAATCACTATTGCCGGCTGCGCCGCTACGCTACCTGAACCACCTACAGTACTTGATAATCCTGTTGTAACCGCCCCGTTCGAAGCCAGTGAGCCGGTTGCTGCGTCACCCTCAGGGTCAAATACCAGGGGTATTAATACAGGTAACGGGCAATCCGACCCTGTGGCGGGTGCTGGTTCGGGTGCTGGTGGAGCTGCCGCTGCCGCTGCAGATTTGTCTGATGAACTTGGAATTCAGGTTTTGCATAAGGCCAATTACAACCCCTTCGAACTCGATAACGGCAAAAGCTTCAGAACGCTGCAATCACAAGAGTTCTATATCTCCGAGTTAGGGCGCCATAGTATTGAGACTCCAAAGGAGGTGGATTTTAATACTCAGCAGATTCTTGTTTCCTCTGCTGGCGAAAAACCGACAGGCGGATACAATATATCTGTGACTAAGGTTGAGGACAGCGAAGATGGTGTGGTAGTGACAGTGGTTCAGTCGATCCCTGGTCCTGGTTGCATAAACACTCCGGGCAAAACGCATCCATTTGAATTTGTGCTGATACCAAGTACAAAGCCAATTCAAGTTTTCGAAACACAGAAGGTTGAGAACTGTCGGCAATAACTTGCTGTGATCATGTAAAGCGGTATCAGCCGAAGATACTTTCTCCGGCTGATTCTCCTGTACATCAGTGCAGGCCTGCTACTTCAGGTTATTAAAACAGGCTGTTAATTTAGGCCGTTGCTGCTTCAGCGATCTTAAGTAAATCAACAGACGCTCTGTTTACCGCACAACTCACCGCAATCAGTGAAGCGCTGACAATGTTCGAGTGCAGACCTACACCGTATCGGGTGGCACCCCTGGCTACCTGAATTTCCACATAACAGGCAGACTGGGCGGAAGAACCGACACCGGTTGCATGCTGGTGGTAATCGACGACTCTGAAATCAATGTTGAATTGTTTTTTTAGACTATCCACATAGGCGTCGATTGGACCGTTACCGCTACCGGCAACTTCAATTTCATCGCCGTAGTGTTTTATCCTGGCTGTAAGGTGGCGATGTTCGCCATCTTCAACTTCTGCCTTTGATTCGTGCTCTATAAATTCAATCGGTTTACTGGATTTTACAAACTCGTTTTCAAAAGCAGACCAGATAGTGTCTGAATCTATTTCTTTACCGGTTTTGTCACTGATGTCCTGAATCACCTTACTGAATTCTATCTGTAGTCGTCGTGGCAATTCCAAGCCGTGGTCTTTCTCCATGATAAAAGCCACACCGCCTTTGCCAGACTGGCTGTTAACACGGATAACCGCTTCATAGCTTCGGCCAACATCTGCAGGGTCTATAGGCAAATAGGGTACATCCCAAAGCGCTTCCGGGTTTTCCTTGCGTTCAGCCAGGCCTTTGTTGATCGCATCCTGATGTGATCCGGAGAAAGCTGTAAATACCAGTTCACCTGCGTATGGGTGACGCGGGTGTACCGGTAATTTGTTGCAGTGTTCGGCTGTACGCATAACATCAAAGATATCTGAAAAATCCAGATGTGATTCGACGCCCTGGCTATAAAGGTTGAGTGCCAGCGTCACGATATCCACGTTGCCAGTACGCTCACCGTTTCCGAATAGTGTACCTTCAACGCGATCAGCACCGGCCATTAAGCCAAGTTCTGTTGCGGCTACTGCACAGCCTCGATCATTGTGTGGATGCAGGCTGATATTGCAGCAGTCGCGCTTACTGACGTTGTTGCAGAACCATTCAATTTGATCTGCATAGATGTTCGGTGTCGACATCTCGACGGTTGCCGGCAGGTTCAGAATTGTTTTGTTTTGCGGAGTTGGCTGCCAGACGTCCATCACTGCTTCGCAAACTTCCAGCGCATAGTCCATCTCAGTGCCGGTGAAACTCTCGGGTGAGTATTCAAACACCCATTCTGTGTCTGTATTTTTTGCGGCACTCTCCGCAACGTACTTAGCACCGTCAGTAGCTATTTTCTTAATGCCATCGCGATCCATTTTGAAGACAACGCGTCTTTGTACGGTTGAAGTTGAGTTGTACAGATGCATGACGGCGCGATGGCTGCCACGCAATGCTTCAAAGGTTCGATCAATAAGCTCGGGCCGCGCCTGAGTCAGCACTTGTAGTGTGACGTCTTCAGGGACCAGGTTGTTATCGATCAGGTGGCGTACAAAGTCGTAGTCTGTTTGTGATGCAGCCGGGAAACCGATTTCTATTTCTTTAAAGCCGATATCAAGCAGCATTTGAAACATGCGCAGCTTGCGCTCGCTGCCCATCGGTTCAATCAGTGCCTGGTTGCCGTCGCGCAGATCAACACTGCACCAGGACGGAGCGCTGGTTATTGTTTGATCTGGCCATTGTCGGTTGGGTAACGCGATAGGTGCAAATGGTCGATATTTGTCACCGGGCGTTGCTGCTGTGGTTTTATTTGTCATTGGATTCACTCGAGGTCGTGTTTGATCGATGATTTAGCTAGCTGGTTTCCGATTTAAGCGCCGGAGTAGTAGCAGATCAGGGATGACCGGTAGAGTCAGATGCGATGTCAGTTGAGCGCAATCGTGCTGCTGGTGAGAATCAGATGGAGTGTGAGATCCCGCTAATGTAGGGGATACCGTAGTGATTCGGTGATTCATGTCTTGTCTTACCTTTCGCCCGTAGTTGCTGAGTTTTGGGCTTTGAACTGTGTTTTTTAGATGCGCCAGGACGACGCGTAAGAAACGCTCCCGGAAGCCTCAGGCCGCCGGGTTGGTAAGGAGCAGGAGTAATGTGCTGGTAGACATAGCTTGAGGGTAAGTCGCAGGGCAGGTGTAGTCAAGTATCTGGTTGGGTAGTTGTGTTACTGGTTTACGACTCTCAGTTTCCTTGGCACCTGTCAAACCACAAGCTGTCGCCGCTATTGCTGCGGTAGGGCCACGGTGGCGTTAATATGGTCACAAAGACAGGGCGTTCGGAACACTCGTTACTGATGATCAAAATAGGACAACAAAAAAAATGACAAATCCAGCTGCAGACTATTTGATTGTTGGTTCAGGCTCTGCGGGTTCGGTACTCGCCAGTCGTCTGTCGGAGGATGGCAGGCATTCAGTCATGGTGCTTGAGTATGGCGGTACAGATGTCGGACCATTTATTCAAATGCCTGCAGCACTTTCCTACCCGATGAACATGTCTCGTTACGATTGGGGTTTTGAGACGCTGCCTGAGCCACATCTCGGTGGTCGCCGGATGGCATGCCCGCGCGGTAAAGTCATTGGAGGCTCGTCATCGATCAATGGCATGGTGTATGTGCGTGGCAATGCGGGAGATTTTAATCATTGGCAGGAAAGCGGGGCTAAGGGCTGGTCATATGCGGATGTACTGCCGTACTACCAGAAGATGGAAACTTCCCATGGCGGCCAGAGCGGCTGGCGTGGCACAGACGGGCCGTTGCATGTCACGCGCGGCCCGCGAACCAATCCGTTGTTCCATGCTTTTGTAGACGCTGGTGTGCAGGCAGGTTATCAAGCTACTGATGATTATAATGGTCAGCAGCAAGAAGGCTTCGGACCGATGGAGCAGACGGTTTATCGTGGACGTAGATGGTCAACTGCCAACGCTTATCTCAAATCTGCGTTGAAACGTTCCAACGTATCGATCAAAAAGTGTTTAGTTACGAAAATTATTTTTGAAGGTAAGAAAGCTGTCGGCCTAGAGATAGAACAGGGTGGCAGAACATCTGTAATAAGAGCTGGAAAAGAAGTGATATTAAGCGCTTCGTCTATCAACTCACCGAGGCTTTTGATGTTGTCTGGTATTGGTGACAGTGCGGAACTGGGTGAAAAGGGTATTGAGGTAATCCATCATAATCCCGCCGTTGGTAAAAATTTGCAGGATCATCTGGAGTTTTATTTTCAAGTTAGATGCAAACAGCCAATAACGCTGTACTCAAAGCTTAATCTGATTTCAAAAGGATTGATTGGTGCCAGATGGTTATTTTTTAAATCTGGTCTGGGTGCGAGCAATCAGTTTGAGTCAGCGGCTTTTATAAGAAGTGATGCAGGCGTGCCGTATCCGGATATTCAGTATCACTTTCTGCCGGTGGCGATTCGCTACGATGGAAAGTCTGCAGCCAAAGCACATGGATTTCAGATGCATGTTGGCCCGATGCGCTCTGACTCCAGAGGATCTGTCAGCCTGGGCTCTGCCGATCCAAAAGAGAAGCCTAAGATTCTGTTCAACTATATGTCGACTGAAAAAGACTGGAGTGACTTCCGCAAGTGCGTGCATTTGACGCGCGAGTTATTACAGCAGGAGGCATTTAAACCATTTGCAGGTGCAGAAATTCAACCGGGTGATGACTGTAAAACCGACGAACAGATTAATGAATTCATCAGGCAGCATGTAGAGAGCGCTTATCACCCTTGCGGTACCTGCCGTATGGGTGATCCGGCAGATCCGGCGACAGTCGTAGATCCGCAGTGCAGGGTGGTTGGCATTGAAGGGCTGCGCGTCGTGGACTGTTCTGTTTTTCCGCGTATCACTAACGGCAATCTCAACGCACCGACTATAGTTACGGCTGAAAAAGCCAGTGATGCGATATTAGGCAAACCTGCGCTTGCAGCATCTACCCTTACACCGTGGCAGCACCCTGACTGGCAGAATTCGCAACGTTAGCTGTGTAGATCACAGCAGCGGCAGTGTAAGCTCTTGTCGGATATGTTTTCATCGACCATGTTCTTGTCGGATATGTCCTCATCGCCAATTCACGGGTAGCGAACTGCTGTCCTTAAGACAGCAATTCTCTGATGCTTGTTTCCCTATTGGGTGCAGTATCCAGTACAATTCTCTGCTGACCTTTTTTGAGACATACAGATGAACAGGTATTCCCACCTGCTACTGCCCGTTTTTGCCATGGCGGTGATTATTGTGGCGTCAAACATTCTGGTAAGTTACCCGATAAACGACTGGGTGACCTGGGGTGCAATCACGTTTCCATTTGCTTTCCTGGTGACTGATCTGACCAATCGATATCACGGCGCAAGCGCCGCTCGTAAGGTTGTTGTGGTTGGATTTGCGGTGGGTGTAGTGGCTTCATTAGTTCTGGCGGAGCCGCGCATCGCATTGGCATCAGGTAGCGCTTTTTTTGTCGCGCAAATGCTGGATGTGTCAATCTTCGACAAGCTCAGATCAGGCAAGTGGTGGGTTGCTCCGGCCATTTCGTCCGCTTTGAGCAGTATCGTCGATACATTTCTATTCTTCTCGCTTGCCTTTGCGGCAACCGGCTTGCCGTGGATGCAATGGGCCACCGGTGATCTGGCTGTAAAGTGGGGCGTGGCTTTGCTGGCGTTGATTCCTTACCGCCTTTTTGTCGGCAGTCGCAAGCCTGCCAATGCCACTTGACAACAGGGTGCAGCAGAATTGTGTCAGCCTGGCTGGCAAGAACTACTGGTCGGTAAGAAATAGCTAAACTTACTTCTCCAGTGGTTACATCACTATTGTGCAGCTAGTAATCATTTGTGAAAATTTAGCGCATCCGCTTGCTCAATGGATCGCTTGCATCAACACTAAGGAAGTTGAGCCTACTATTAGTGTTTCCACGTAACTTAGTACTTTATGTATCTATTTCACGTAACTATTTCATATAACCGGGAGGTCTCCTGATGAGCCTGTTAAACGACATACGCCTCTACCTAATGGTGGCGCTTGCAGCATTGTTTCTGATCGTTGTTGCGATGTGTAGCAGCGCTTATGAGTCTGAGCCAGATGGCCATGCAAATTCAGGTGTAACTCAAAGCAGCACTATGGAAAGCAGTAGCAGCGATGCCAGCAAGGAAACAGACGGTGCGGAAGCAACAGCTGAAGTGAAAGAAAGCACTGCAGAGACTGAAGAGGTAGCGGCGGCAGTAGAAAACGACACAGCTGAAGACGCAACAGCCACGACAGAGACAACCGAGACCGCGGCCACCGAGACACAAAGCAGTACTGCTACGAATGCAGTAGCTGCAGTTACAGCGACTGCCGCTGCTGCAACAACAGCTGCAGTTGCAACAACAACTGAGTCAGATTCAGCCGCTGAAGCAGACAGTACTGCATCTGATGCGACGGATACTGCAGCGGAAAGTACGACTGAATCTACCGATGAAGCCATGACCGATACTGCTGCAGAAGCGACGATGATGGAGATAAAAGTGGATGGCTTTGAATTGTCCGAGCTAGCCAGCAGCGGTGAAGTCGTCCCTGATTTTGCTACTGATCTCGGTAACCTGAAAGCTGATATGGGGCGTTTCAGTGGCAGAGTTAATGAGGCAACCGGGATGTTCGATAAAATTCGGGAAATGATTGCCAAGTAGTGTAAGTGCAGCTGCTTTTTCTAAACGCAGCTTGAATTGAAGTATAGGTAGAGTAGCATCGAAAAGCGCCTGTTTTGCAGGCGCTTTTTTTTGGTGCGCCGAGCATGGCGCGAAGCGCCATGGTTGGCGTTTATAAGTGGTAAGTGAAAGCGAACCACGAAGTGACTTGGAGGTGAAAGTCCTCTGGGAGCCTTGATAACAGGAACCCCTAGCTGAACAGCAAG
>CALIHW010000012.1 GCA_938020525.1 uncultured Granulosicoccaceae bacterium
CAGTGGAAATCATCTACGGCTACTGGCTTTTATCGACTTTGAACTGAATCGTTTATATGTCAGGCACATCGTTACTCACGCTGAGTACGACAAGCTAACAAATCAGTACCGCAAGAAAAGGAAGAACCAATGAGCTATGCAGCCTTAAAGAACACAGCACAAAAGCTCAGTGCGCAAGCCAGCTTCTTAGTCGAGATCACCAACAACAACGAATACGAACAGGCTTTGGCACTCATGGACGAGCTTATAGATGACTATGACAATCAGAAAGTGCTCATTGAGCTGCTATCAAAGTCCATCGAGCGGTGGGAAGATTCCGATGATCGTGAGTTTGCTGAATTCAATCAGCGTACAACGGATGGGGATCCCGCTGTCTCTGTATTACGTGTACTCATGGATCAGCACAATCTAGCTGGCGCTGATCTACCTGAGATTGGAAGTAAATCACTGGTATCAAAAATTCTCAATGGGCGTGATCGACAGCTGACACGTCAGCATATCGATGCTTTGAGCAAACGTTTTAATATCAGCCCTGCTTTATTTTTTACTCAGTGATGTCGGATAACGGTTTTTATGGTAAGCGATCTACTGTGTTGTTAGATGAATTCTGTGGTGAGTATCAGTAATTACATGACATGCTTTGATAAACATCGGCTTACGGTTGACAGTAGTTTTTAACACTATATACTCGCGCGCTATGAATAATATGAAGCAAAGAAACCCGTCCAATCTGTTTCAACTCGTGCTCGCGCCGAGTTGGTGCGGCGTGTATCTGTCATGCAGCAGTGCATGTTGTATATCAGCCCATGCGCAGGACGAACTTAAACTATAGTTAGCCTCACAATTGCGGCTGACTTAATTGATCAGCCGAAATCAAGTAGAGCCCCGGCTGATTTTTTCACCGGGGCTTTTTTTTTGCGATAACGAAATTGGAGATGATTCGCGGCTGAGCCGCAAAATGAGTTCGAAGAATCGATGTTGAATTAGCGGAGCAGGTTCTAGTGCCTGCCCTGTGCGCCAAAGCTAAAACTGCAGGTTTTGCAGCGAATATTGCACGGCGTATACAAATTTAATAGTCGTTTCGAACACCGGAGATAGCTCAATGGGTAGAGCAACAGACTTCTAATCTGTGGGTAGGGGGTTCGAATCCCTCTCTTCTTACTGTCTGTGAAAGGACATCAGGCGAAAGCCATCAATGCCGGAAACGGTAACCGGGGGTGCCCCGGTGATCTGCGACAAGCTGAGGCCACGGTCTCGCTTATTGTAGTGAACAGCACTGAGAAGATTTGCGCCTAACTGCAACTTCTCACAAAGCTTCGATGTTGCACAAGTTAGATGTTGTCTCTTGTGCATGCCGTTGCGACGTGAGTTTGTTCCGGACTGGCCCATCTTCCCGGAGTGGGGCACCGTCAGTTTTATAAATTAGATTATTGTTCGCGGCAAGTGCAAGCGAACAGTGCTTCGAAAATTACTAAGAGAAACAGTAATGCGTTTGAAGATTTAGTATATCGGTAGTGACTCCGTAGCCAAACACGGTACCGAGGAAGAATGTCGCAAACATAATAAATTTGTAAAAAAGGAAAGTGACATGATATTTCAAAAAACCGTTATTGCTCCACAAGAGCGTGGTCTGCGATTTGTAAACGGTGCGTTGCAAAGCATTCTTGAGCCAGGTGTGTACTGGACAAATCGTTTGTTTGGCAACGTGACCATTGAGGTACGCAACATTAATGATCCGGCGTTTGACTACGAGTATGTCGATATTCTGCTTGAAAGTGCACCAGCGCTTTGCGCACAGCACTTTATGCTGGCAGATATCCGCGATGACGAGGTTGGTCTGGTTTACTACAACGATCGATTGAGCCGTGTGCTTACACCTGGTACTCGCCAGTTGTACTGGCACGAGCCTAAAGCGGTCAATGTAGTCATTATCAATTACCGTGAAACACCTCGTGTGCCTGATGATGTAGCTGGTCTGTTGTCGCGTCGAGACAACGCGCTTGCGTCTATCAAGTGTGGTGGAGTTGCTGCTGCTCGAATCTCTGCGGGTACTGTAGGCTTGATTTATGTCGACGGTGTATTGGTTGACAAGCTCGAGCCGGGGTTTGCTATGTACTGGCAGTTTGATCGTGAAGTGAAGATTCGCGTTACACCTACACGGGTTGTTACTACCGATGTGAGTGGGCAGGAAATCTTGACTCGCGACCGGGTAAGCCTGCGCATTAACCTGTCAGCTGCCTATCAGATCACTGATCCGATGAAGGCTGAGCAACTGTTGGCGGATACAGATGAGTTTATCTATCGTGAGCTACAGTTGGCGTTGCGTCGAGCGGTTGGTACGCGCACGCTTGATGAAGTATTGGCCGATAAAACATCGGTTGATCAGGTGATCGCCTCAGGTGTTGTAGAGCCGCTGGCATCTGTGGGTATTGATATCAAAAATGTTGGTATCAAAGACATCATCTTGCCAGGCGAGATGAAAGAGATTCTCAACCAGGTGGTATTGGCTGAGAAAACTGCGCAGGCGAACAACATTCGCCGACGTGAAGAAACAGCAGCGACTCGTTCGCTTCTGAACACAGCGAAGCTTATGGAAGAAAACCCGCTTCTGATTCGCTTGAAAGAACTGGAAACGCTTGAAAAAGTCACTGATCGAGTAGATCGTTTTACAGTTTTCGGTGGATTGGATGGTGTGCTGAAAGATGTAGTAAGTATTGATCCATAGGCGGTTGGCAAGGCCGGGGCATTGGGCTCCGGCCGTGATTTAGATAGAACAGTACTCTGCCGATATTAGATTAAAGTGGGGTACTCGGGAATCGAATACGTTGGTGAGCTTTCTTGGCTTATCGCGCGAGTTTCCGGTTGGATTTTAGGTGTTGCTATGAACAATTCAGTTTCAGATGAATTTCGTAATGAAATCATGCATCGGCTTCACAGTGTCGAGTCAGAACACGATGTCAGGATTCTCTATGCCTGTGAATCGGGTAGCAGAGCCTGGGGCTTCGCATCACCTGACTCAGACTATGATGTTCGATTTATCTATGCACGTAGACAGGAATGGTATTTGTGTTTCGATGTTGAGCGAAAACGCGATGTGATTGAATACCCCATTGTCGATGAGATCGATTGTGGTGGTTGGGATATACGCAAAGCAATGCATCTTTTTTGTCGTACTAATGGTGCTTTGCTGGAGTGGCTTAAGAGTCCTATCAAGTATATAGAGGAGGGACCCTTTGCTGAAGGCATGCGAGAACTTGAGGATCGAACAGTAAACAGGATTGCACTGTGCTACCACTACAGTCATATGGCGCGGAGTAATGCGCGTGAGTACTTGTTCAAAGATCAGGCGCGTTTGAAAAAATACTTTTATGTGCTGCGTCCTCTGTTAGCCATAAGATACGTTGAAGCGTTCAATCAACCGCCGCCGATTGAATTTGAACATCTGGTCGAAGCAGTAGCGCCAGACGAAATACGTCCTGCTGTCGCAGGGCTGCTGGAGCTTAAATCGCGAACAACTGAGCTTGGTTATGGTCCTCAAATTGTCGAGATCAATGAGTTTATCGCCAATGAACTTGAAAGACACGGTGACAGCTTTACAGGTCAGGGGAGACCAGATATTCAAAACAGTATTGAGGTACGAGACTCTCTGAATGAATTGTTCAAGGAGGTAATAAGTTAAAGTAAAAAGAAAAATATATTTAGTCTAAAGAAGTAGTGGATGAGTTTTCCACAATAGGAAATAACAGGAAGATAAAAAATGGATAATGACAAAAGATATACCGGTAAAGACCTGTTGGATATGGGCTGTAAGCCTGGCCCGGTAGTGGGTAAGTTGCTTGATATTGTCAATTCGCGACCACACACACCTGCGCAGATTCAAGTATTGATTGCAGCTCATGCGCCACCGGAAACACTAAAGCTGCATGCTAAAGCAGCGCCGTGCCAGTACAATATTTCCGCTGATAATGAAATCGAGGAAAGTAATGTTGCCGCGGTGCGCGCTACCATGGATGCTGTGCTGAAAACACCTTGTGTGATCGAAGGTGCGGTGATGCCGGATGCGTGTCCGGCTGGCCCAATTGGCACTATACCGGTGGGTGGTGTTGTTGCAGCGCAGGATGCGATTATTCCGGGTATGCACTCAGCCGATATCTGTTGCTCATTGATGGCGACGATATTTGATGATGCGAAGCCGGAAGACATCTTGAATGCAGCGCATAAAGCAACGCATTTTGGTCCGGGTGGTCGTGAGCCTCACCGTGCTATAGCGCTGCCGGAAGCACTCGCTGAAGCGGTTGATAAGCTTGAATATACCGATTTGCGCGATATTGCTCGTAACCATATGGGTACTCAGGGTGATGGTAATCACTTTGTGTACGTGGGTACGCTTGAAT
This sequence comes from uncultured Granulosicoccaceae bacterium, assembly GCA_938020525.1. Taxonomy (GTDB): domain Bacteria; phylum Pseudomonadota; class Gammaproteobacteria; order Granulosicoccales; family Granulosicoccaceae. The sequence continues at coordinate 4,395 of CALIHW010000012.1, forward strand.
CTTCAGGGAAAACTGTGTTGGTTACACACCATGGTTCGCGAGGTTTCGGTGCCAGACTCTATAAGCATGGCAAAAAGATCGCTGAGCGTTTTCGAAAAGAACTGTCGCCGGAAACTGCACCGCAGAATTCCTGGATTCCGTATGCAAGTGACGAAGGACGTGACTACTGGAATGCATTGCAGCTGGTGCGTGAGTGGACGCGTTACAATCACGATGCGCTGCACGAACTGACAGCTGTTACGGCGGGGGCTGATGTTACGCACAGATTCTGGAACGAGCACAATTTTGTGTTCCGTGAAGAGACCGAAAGCGGCAATGTGTTTTGGCATGCGAAGGGTGCCACACCAATTCACAACGACTTTATGCCAGATACAGACGGTGTACAAATTGTGCCGCTGAATATGGCTGAGCCGGTGTTGTTTGTGAAGGGTGAGCGCAATGCCAACAACCGTGGCTTTGCACCACACGGTGCTGGTCGTAACATGAGTCGCACCAAGCACAAAAAGCGTATGGCCGCTCGTACCAATGAAGAAATATTTGCGACCGAAACCGCAGGGCTTGATGTGCGGTTCTACTCCAGCAATATTGATATTTCAGAATTACCGAGTGCGTATAAAAACGCTGATAGTGTTGTCGAAGACATGGCCAAGTTTAATCTTGCCGATGTTGTCGACCGTGTGATGCCGTATGGGTCAATTATGGCTGGTGATTGGCAACGCGATGTGTCGTGGAAGGATCTAAGAGCCGCAAAGCGCAATGCCAAAAAGCAGCGTAACAGAAGTGACCGACGTAATGCGAAGCAACAACTCGATTCATCGATAGATGACGAGAGCTAAACAGCCACTACTCATTTTTGGGTAGTGGTTTTTGATCTACAGGTAATATTCGACCAACACCGGCCATTCGCTAGCATTCCGGCTAGGATCCTTTAATGCGTACCACAATCCATTTCGAAGGCATTCCAGGCACCGGAAATACAACTGCGCTCCGACTGCGTGCAAGGTTTTGCAAATAGATTGGCGCAACACCTTGGAAAATGCTAGAAAGAGAATTCTGTTATCTGACAGAGTCGCTGGACATACGAAAATGATTGGAAAAACATTCTCACGATCAGCATGACATCTGTTATCGAAGCTAGTGATGACAGGCAATTTTGGACAATTACTAAAGGAATACTAATGAAATCATTAATTGCAGGTATTTTATTCTCGTTCTCACTCGTACAAATTGCACAAGCGGATGGACCACCGCCGTTCATGAAGGATACGCTGCCAGAGCACGCGATGATGGAGATTCTGAAGAGTTGGGGAGCTGTGCAAGGTGAAGGTGCCGCTGTAGATGCAAAAACACGCGAGCTAATCGCGTTGGCTGTTGCTGCGCAGATTCCATGTGAATATTGTGTGTACGCGCATACCACAAGGTTAAAAGAAAAGCTGGGGGCGTCTGACGCGGAACTAAAAGAAGCTGTTGCGATCGCAGGTTATATCCGATTGTTTAGTACCGTTTTTAATGGAAACGGCTACAGTTTCGAGGACTTTAAAGATGAGTTTAATAAAGCGCTACACTAGGCACTAGTTGTGGGCAAGTGGGCAAGAGGCGTCTTGCCCACTCACCTACATATACCTAATAGTGGTTTTTCATCGAACAGCCAGTATTAATTTCATCAGTCCGGTTTGGGCACGTTGTGCCCCCTGAGGCTACTCCAGTCTAAGACACCAATCAGCCTGCATGCGCGCTCTGAGGGAACTACAACAAGGGATTGTCGATTGCGCCGGAGAAAGAGTGGGCAGTTGGCTGGAATGGTTATCAAGCATTGTTGTTGGAATACATCTAGGAGTCTGCGCGGTAGAAATCCGCGTAGCGAGAACGTGCCATGGAGAGGACGTTTTACTATCATTTGAGTCGCATAGTTGTTCATACGTAACGAAAATGATCGATAAAAACGTACCGTCAGGGCGCGTTCGCAGTAGCGGATGTTCTGCCGCGCAGACTCCTAGCCCGGATTATTCACGAAATCACCGGCATCTCACTTGATCTTTGATCCCACAGCGAATTTTTTCTTTTGCAAATATCAATAAGTATTCGGCGCAAGAAGAAAATCCACTGTGAAAACAAATCTCTGCGCGATATGCTCGCCATTTCATGAATAATCCGGGCTAGTGGTTCGTGCTGAACTTTCTTAACCAAACGAATTACAGCGTAAGTGTCAAAATACGCTTGCTACAAAACATTATCTTTGGTTGAATGCTTCGGAACGCCTGATTGCTTTATCAATTCTGTCGGCACTTGGGGGGTGCGACGATAGATACTCTCTTTTTGCATCGTCCTCGGGTTTACCACCAAACTGGGTGGATAACTTACGCATGGCATTGGCAAAGTGAATAGGATCGATATTAAGTTGTTCCATCCGTGAAAAAGAATACTCGTCTGCTTCTGATTCGGCGTTACGGGTGTAGCTGCTTTGCAGAAAAAAGGTTGCAGCACCAGTGGTAAGTTCTGCAACAGTGGAGAGATCACCTAGGGCAATGGTGACGAGTACAGCTGTTGTCGAACCTTTAATTACGGCTTCAAGGCCGTGTCTTTTCACTACATGTCCAATTTCATGAAAAAGCACACTGTCGAGTTCTTTTTCGGTGGTCAGATTCACCAGTGCATCTGTCACCACTATGTCTCCACCGGGTAGTGCGAATGCATTGGCGATACCGCTCATATTTGCAAAGTGCAAGGTGTAGTTAAAACCACCGGTATCGGGTATTGCAGACAGGTAGCTAGTGAATCTATCAGTGATTTTATCCTGAGCAGCTTTAGAAAGTTCAGACTTTGTGAACATGAAGTTAGACAATAATTCGAGTGTGCCTTCAGAGAGTCTCTCTGATGCGCTGACAGGGATCTTCTTTGCAGCATAGTGTGCACCTGCAGGCAGACCGTATTTGAAAAAGCCGAATACCAGCAACGCCGTACAGACAATTGCTGCGATTGAGATTGTCCAGCTCGACTCCAGTTTGCTGACTGTTATTGACGCTTGGTTTTTGTGCCCCGTCTTTGCGAGTAACTTGTCTATAGTTTCATTATCTTCGGTTTCAAACTGCGTCCCGCTATCAAAGAATACTTTGCGATTGATGGACCCTACGCGATCACTGAACTTAAGGTCGTGGATATTGCCGGATTTGACGACTTCTCTGTCAATCACCAGCTCGTAAGAACTGTCAAAGACCACTAGCTCGGCCGGTTTTCTGCTTGAGCTGTTGGGCGGATAGCAATAGCCACTTATTATTGTTTCAGGCATTGGGTGAGTTAATTCCTAAAGTTATCCAAACAGCTCGCTATATGCCGATATCAAATTCAACATCAAAAGCATCTGCCATTTCTTCACCCATAGCATGCAGTCTGGTTTTTTCCTGTTCGGTAAAAGAGTCCAGCCTGCCATCAACTATCAGGTTGGTGCGGGCAGCGAAGTAGCGCGCTGTTCTTATTTTTGTAAACGGGTAAGCTAAACCCAGGCTGAGAATTAGCATGGCCAGATTACTTAGATTAAGCCACCATAGAGACCAGAGTGTGGTAGTGGATTGTAATTGTACTCTTGAACCTATTGTTGTTGCATTGTATCTGTGATTTCGGATACGTGATCTGAAGTATGCTACTGCAATCCCTGTGATCGGGATTGCAATAAGATAAAACCCCACACCGGCAATTATGTCTGCGAAAGGTTCGAGTCTGGTGAGTATTTCTGAGTTGTCCAGAATTGCCGGAGATTGCAGCAGCAGTTTGAACCCGCCGACTAATACTGCACTGACGACCATCAAAGCTATTAGTGAAAGTATTATGGTTAGCAGGTGAATACCGTAAATACGTCCAGTTTTTATAGCTGCACAGAATCGTGCAGTTCCATAGCGGTGGTTGTTAAGCGAGTAGGTGATAAGATTTTTATGTAGCAGTGGAACTACCAATCCCATTATGAGAAGCAGTGCAATGACTATTCCTCCACCGATGGTAGCCATAGTTCCTGGTGATAAATTTGTTAGCTCCTCAAAACTTGTAGTATTGGAAATTTTGCTGAATGCAAAAGCAGCCAAACCGAGCAAGCAGAGCAAGAGCAGTGGAATAATCACGATGTTCACATAAGGTGGCGATGCCTGGCCATCAAAACCGAAACGAATATTCCTGTAGCTACTGGCTCTGGCGTTAAAACGCAGTGAACGCCAGATAGCCCATGGGAACATCACTACTAAAATGCCCAGTGCTGCTGCAGCAATCGTCGGGTTGATCCCCTGGAAAAAAGTGTAGGCGATTAACAGTGCGGCGGCGATCAGCCTGCCGACAACCAGCTGGCGACCGGTAGCGTGGTATTCAAATGAGCTTTTATCTATGGTGGTATTACCGTAGAAGTAGCGCTTTGTTCTGACTTTTGCCCAGGCGGAATAAATATAGAGGGTAATAACTGTTAGAAAGACATTGACAATCCATATCTTGAAATACTCTGAGGTTTTGCCATGAAACCTGACTGGGTAAACAGAGCGTCGCTGCTCTGGTTCGCGATTTGGTCCGCGTGCTGGCCCGCGTTCTGGTCTGCGGTTTGGCGTGCGATCTGGTGATCGGTCTGAATCGTAGCCTGTTTTGCGATCCGGGTTACGTTCTGAGTAGTTGTCCGGATATCGCTCGCGGTAGCCATCATGTCTTTCGTTTTGGCTACGGTGTGAGGGGTGAGGGCGCTCGTGCTGCGGTCGCGGTCTATCGTTATGGGCATCTGATGCGTAGTGGCTAGCTTCCTGTGGTACCTGGGTATCACGGCGATCGCTATAATGGTCATCATGATAGGGATGCGTGTATGTGGGTTGTTGTGAGTCTCCGTCACGCTCTGATTTATAATCACTCTCACGGCTAGGAGGATAGTCGCGGTCCGCGCCGATATGAGGATCTTTCCGCCGGCGGTATCTGTCGTCACTCATTTAGATTTCCCCAATCTACTACTTTAATCTGAAGCTGATCGCGGTGGTGACGACCGGTTCATTATATTTTTTGTAGTAATGTATCAAAAAGATAGTTGTTGTGCGTCCTGATCAATTCTCTGTTACTGCGAAACGTTCAGCGAGCAAGATACCACCTATCACCATTATTAGTCCGGCAAAGTGATACCAGTGAAAAGACTCACCGAGCACGGCGATGGCTAATAACGGCCCGAAAATCGGTACAAGATTTATAAACTGCCCGGCACGGTTACCACCAATCAACTCAACACCACGCGCATAGAATATTTGCGCGCAGATGGTTGGGAACAGGATGATATAGATCATCACAGCCCAGCCTTTCAGTGGTGGAATTGAAAATGACTGTTGCTGGATTTCCCAGAATACAAAAGGAATTGTCATTGCAAAAGCGCTAATAGATATCATCCACATGAAAGTCATATAGTGAATATCAGGTTTGCGTTTTAGACCGATGGTGTAGCCTGCGTAAAATAGACAGGCAAGCATCATTATAGCGTCGCCGTAATTTAATCCTTCAGTAAAGAACTGCCAGGGCTTACCTGCGGTAGTTGTAACCAGAACCCCGATAATTGATAAAACCAGACCGACTATTTGTAACGTGCTGGTTCGTTGCGAGTATAGAAAAAAATTGGCCAGCATGATCATGACTGGCATTGAGGCTTGTTCAATTGCAACGTTTATTGCGGTTGTGTGATTGAGCGCCAGATACATTAAGAGGTTAAACAATGCCATACCAAACGCGCCGAGCAACACCAGAACATACCAGTACTTGCGCAGGATAGCGCTGTCCTGCCTGATATAGCGCCAGGCAAACGGTAGCAGCAGTATTGCGGTAAGTAACCACCGGACGGAGGTGATTGTGAAGGGGTGCCAGTCTGCGCTGGCAAGTTTGCCTGCGACGGCGTTGCCGCCCCATAAAAATGCAGTCAAGGTGAGTAGGATGTAGGCATTGCCAAAAAGGAGATTCATCGTTGTCCTGCGGACAAGCCATCAGATGATGACGTTGCTACCTGCAATACAAAAAGCCGCGAGCTGAAAGTCCGATCATCCAGAGCGCATTATTTTTCACCTAAAGAATGCAGCCAAAGAAAAGGGCAGCGCGATGGCTGCCCTTTGCCCTGATTGCGAGAATACGTAGAGTGTCAGACGTTGTCTGAATCTTCAACCACTACCTGACCTGTAGCTCTGCGCCAGAGAATTGCACCTGCCAGACCAATCCCTAAAAATACGCTGTAGAGAGTTAGCGCCATCCATTGGATTGAGTCGCTGCTTCCGACCCAGTTTTCCTGAAAAGACAGGTACACCAGTGCTGCGAAGAGAATCAAAACGATCAAGGTTCCCAGAAAGCCGAGTGCCTTCCAGGCAGCAATAAGAAGAGCAAGATTGAGTAGCGTCGCCACGACTATGACGAGAATGACCCAGGCATCAGTGAAGTTGCCTTGAGCAATAACCCAGTGGTACACCGATTTTCCAGAGGGATTGTATGTGCCGAAGACCACAATGGCGGCCACAATTATGCGCATCAGGAGAACGGCAGGGGAGGAACCTTGAAGTGCTTTTATCATTGGTTTCTGCTTCTTTATAATGGAGAAAATAAGCTGAGACAGACGCTACCAAATCAGTGCGGATTCGTCAGCGATTTGTCAATTCTGTAACCACGCCTCTTGCCAGTCGATTTGTGGGTCGATGCGGGTGGTTGATGATTGAAAGGAGTTTAGTCGTTCGCCGGAAAAACGCCTGCTTTCATGACCATACCTGGTACAGTTTTTTCGAGCTCCTGCTCAATAAAATGGGCAGCCTCTATAGACTGGCTCAACGACATACCGGTGTCTATTTTTGAGCGATGCAGCATATAGAGCAGATCTTCTGTACAAATGTTACCAGTTGCCCTTGGTGCAAAAGGGCAGCCGCCTGTACCGCCGAAGCTTGAATCAAGTGTTGTCGCACCGGCCTGAACGGCCGCCCACGCGTTGGCGATGCCGGTATTGCGGGTGTCGTGAAAGTGCAGTCGTAGGGGAATGTCAGGGCAGAGTTGTTTTATCGCATCCACTCGTTCAGCAACATCAGCCGGGGTTGCCACTCCAATGGTGTCTGCAATGCCTATTTCAAATGGCTCTGTCTGAGCGCAGCGACTAACCGTATCAAGTAGTCGATCTAGAGGAACCTCTCCGTCGAATGGGCAGCCAAATGCGGTGGTGATGGTTACACCGGTTTTCAAATCAGCTGAGGCGTTGGACATGATTTCTGTGAAGTTGCGAATAGTGCCGTCAGTGTCAGTGCCCTGATTGCGTTTGCCAAAAGTATCACTGGCAGTGACTACAATATTTGCTTCATGGAGTCCTGTGGACACTACGCGCTCATAGCCGCGTTTGTTTAGTGCAAGGCCGATATAGCTTGCGCTGTTATCTTTAGGCAATCGTGCCGCGACTTCATCTGCGTCTGCCATTTGCGGTACCAGCTTGGGGTTAACGAAGCTGGTTACTTCTATACGAGGTGCGCCGGCGGCGACAGCCAGACGAATTAATTCGAGCTTAGCGTCGGTTGATAGAATTTTCTTTTCGTTTTGAATGCCGTCTCTTGGTGAGACTTCAACAATTTCGATTTTTGAATTCATATTGTTTGTTGCGCGTGTTTGAATGGGAAGCAACGGTAGTTGAATTGTAGCAGTTAAGTATTGTGTATCACCGAGGGAGAATGTCTGTTCGGGGTTTCGATTGAGATTTCCGATTATCAGAATGCCACCCTCCCGCTTGCGGGCGGGTTGACGTCTAAGGGTGGGGGAGGGCATTGTAGCTCAGGTTTAATGCAGTTAGTTACGATCCGTTGTCCCCTCTTGCAAAGCAAACAACGCTTTGTATTCTCCCGAGGGAGAATGTCTTTTAGGGGCACCGTTAGAGTTTTCTGATTATCAGAATGCCACCCTTTATCCTCCCGAGGGAGAATGTCTTTTAGGGGCATCGTTAGAGTTTTCTGATTGTCAGAATGCCACCCTCTCGCTTGCGGGAGGGTCCACGTCTAAGCGTGGGGGAGGGCATTGTCGCTCAGGTTTATTGCAGTTAGTTATTGATCCGTTGTCCCCTCTTGCAAAGCAAACAACGCTTTGTATTCTCCCCGGGGAGAATGTCTGTATGGGGTTTCGTTTGAGATTACCGATAATCAGAATACCACTCTCCCGCTTGTGGGGGGCTTTCGTTATCGGCGCTTTTTTTCACCAGAACCTCCACCGGATCTTCTTCTAAACGAATATTCTAACCCCAAATGCTGTGCAATCAAGTAACCAATACCTTCTGGGTTTTCTTTGACTTGCAATGTCGTTACACGAAGAATGTCCCACCCATTATTGTATAGATATCGTTCTCGACGTGTGTCGCTGGTTATCACTGTATTATGGTAGCCGCCATCTACTTCAACGATCAGTCTGTGTTTGATGCAAACAAAATCTGCGAAAAAAGGGCCAATATTATGTTGGCGTCGGAATTTTAATCCGCATATCTGGCGTGCACGGAGTGCTGACCACAACAACTTTTCTGTAGTTGTTTCATTTTGACGAAGTAACCTTGAACGGTTGAGTGCATTACTGCTCATAATCTTACTGCATAAATTTGAATCGCTATTAGAGCTTATGATGCATTCTGTTTGGTTGAGTGGAATTTGGTCACAAGATTATATGGGGTAATGTTACAGTCAGAATGCCACCCTCCCGCTTGCGGGCGGGTTGACGTCTAAGCGTGGGGGAGGGCATTGTAGCTCAGGTTTAATGCAGTTAGTTACTGATCCGTTGTCCCCTCTTGCAAAGCAAAAAACGCTTTGTATTCTCCCCGGGGAGAATGTCTGTATGGGGTTTCGTTTGAGATTACCGATAATCAGAATACCACTCTCCCGAGGGAGAATGGCCTTTAGGGGCACCGTTAGAGTTTTTTGATTGTCAGAATGCCACCCTCTCGCTTGCGGGAGGGTCCACGTCTAAGCGTGGGGGAGGGCATTGTCGCTCAGGTTTATTGCAGTTAGTTAGACCCGTTGTCTCCTCTTGCAAAGCAAAAAACGCTTTGTATTCTCCCCGGGGATAATGTCTGTTTGGGGTTTCGTTTGAGATTACCGATAATCAGAATACCACTCTCCCGGTTGCGAGAGGGTCGGTGTCTAAGTGCCTGGGAAGGTGCTTTACATGTGTCGTGTGCTGATCAATCAAATCCTTGTGAGTAGCGGTCTAAATCAGTAGGCTCGTTATGAACTATTCAGAGTAATAGCTTATGCGTGAAGAAGACGTTGTTGCCACGGAATTAATGGGAGATGTCTGGCCTGCAACCCAGCCGGGTGAAGATCCGGTTTTGTACGGTCATGTTGAATTGACCCCACGCGGTGCGTTTGAAGCACGCAGTGTACAGACATTTTCACTGAGCTATACCGTCGGTCGCTATGGCATTGATGATACAGGCAGCATACGTGTGGTCTTCCGCTTTATGGGGGACTGGGGTGATCTGCAAACCTCGGATCCCAGAGGCTATAACTACGTTACTGCCAGTGCCAGTACTGGCTCCAGAATTTCACTGCAGTACGCAAAGACCGGACATCAGCGACCGTGGTTCAGATGTCTGACTGCGCGACTGCATGGTGGTTACCTTAAGGAAGGCGATACCATTACTATAGTTTTTGGTGATTCCTCGCAAGGTTCACCCGGTATGAAAATGCAGTCGTTCTGCGAAGCGGGATTTGAATTTAAGGTGTTAGCGGATGTTTGTGCTGTAGGGCATTACATACCACTACCAGAAACACCTTATATTTCGATTGTTCCAGGGCCACCGGCAGTATGGAAGGCGGTACTGCCAACTGCGAGAAAGCCCGGTGAGCTATTTCAATTCGGGTTGAAAGCCGAAGACTACTGGGGCAATCCAACGCCGCTTGCGGAAGGTAACTTTACACTTGAAAGTACTGTACCGGTTGCGGGATTGCCTGCAGAGGTTAATTACAGGCTGGGTGAAAAATCACTGTCTATTGAAGGTTTGTCTGTTGAGAATCCGGGGGTAGTAGGTATAAGAGTGATTGATGAATCCGGCGTCTGTATAGCGCAGGCTGGCCCATTACATATTCGCGACGGATTATCGGGGTACTGGGGTGATCTGCATGGTCAAAGTGGCGAGTCGATCGGTATCACCACATCAAGAAACTATTTTGATTTTGCTCGTAACAAATCATTCCTTGATGTGAGCGGTCATCAGGCCAATGACTTTCAGATTAACAATGCCTTTTGGAAGTATGTAAACGATCTAACGGCTGAGTATCACGAAGATGGGCGTTTCGTCGTATTTCCTGGCTACGAATGGTCTGGCAACACAGCGGTTGGGGGTGATAGAAATGTATTCTTTAGACAAGAGGGCAGACAGATTCATCGTTCATCACACGCGCTTGTCACTGATCGGTCTGACATCAACACTGATGCACCGAATGCGATAGCATTGTTTGAAGCATTGCAAGATGAAGACTGTGTAATCTATGCGCATGTGGGTGGACGCTATGCAGACATAGCACAGGCTCACGATGGCAGGCTTGAAACTGCAATGGAAATTCATTCTGCCTGGGGTACTTTTGAATGGTTGCTGACAGACGGATTTAAACTCGGGCATCGCTGCGGTGTTGTGTGCAATAGTGATGGTCACAAAGGTCGGCCCGGTGCCAGCTATCCCGGTGTCGCAACCTTTGGTGCCTATGGTGGATTGACCTGCTTTTTAACCAATGATTTCTCTCGCGATGGACTGTTCGAGTGTATGCGTCGCAGACACCACTACGGTACAACCGGGTGCCGTATGCATATGCAGGTAGAGGCAGAATTTAGTCAAAAAAGCACGCTTTATAAAAGAGACCCCAATTGCTATCAGAATCCTGATTCAGAATCAGTTACCATGGCGATGATGGGCGATATCGTGCAGTCACCAGTCAATAGCGTAAAGTTAAATTTTCACGTTCATGCACACTCCCCCATTGAAAAGATTGAAATACGCAATGGCGATCAAGTCGTAAAAACACTGCGACCATATAGCGAAGCAACGGAGCAAGGCAGTGCTCGCGTGAGAGTAATCTGGAGTGGTGCAGAGTACCGTGGCCGTGGCCGACAAACAAACTGGACAGGTCGTGCACGGTTTACCAACTGTACTATTACAAAGATGGAAAAGATCAATGCATGGAATCATGAGCGCAAGCTCGAGCAAAACGGAAGTGACACTATTGAGTGGGACTCCATGACTACAGGCAACTATGGCGGTTTTGATGTCTGGCTGGACGTTAGAGATAAAGAGGCAAACGTTGATCTTGGATGTAACCATGGCGCACTGAACGCTGCTTTAGTCTCTCTGGACTCAAACGGTGTACAGCTGGATGCGGGAGGGTTAAAAAGACAAATTAACGTCTATCGATTACCGGAAACACTTTCGCAGACAGAAGTTAAAGAAACTATAGAGGTGCCGTTGCACAAAAGCGGAGACAATCCATTGTGGATAGGCGTGTATACCGAAGATGGGTTTCAGGCCTGGAGTAGTCCGATTTTTATTTTTGAATAGCGATGTGTTGTTTCTAAAGAGCAGGCGTAGAGCAGCTCTATGGAAATTAGCGTTGTTGTCTGGTGCTACTGTACAATATTGTATTTAAGAATTGAGCGATTCGATGATTACCAGCCGCTTCTTTAAGACAGAGGATGTTGAGCTTGACCTGGAAGTACCCGTAGAGCAGGCGATTAACAATCTTGGTGCAAGCGTCACCGCGCCGGGGAAACTGCCTCCCGGAATTGATAGCTGGATGGTTGGCAGCGTCACGCATAGCACAACTCACATTCATCGTGCAGTAGCTGGTAGCAGGAACTCTTTCAGGCCGACTTTCTACGGTAGTTTCACCAGCAGTGGTCAGCAATCAAAACTCATTGGCGAAATTACGCTAAATCGTGTGATTCAGAAGTTTATCGTACTGTGGTGCTCGATAGTCGCCTTGATGGCAATTTGGACTTTTGTCACGGTTCTCCAAAATCCTGCTGCATCGTGGGGTTCGCTGGCCTATATCGTCTTTATGCTTTTAGCGTGTATTGCGTTTTTCAGTTTGATGATTAAAAAAACCAGTGCAGATGCGACATGGCTAAAACAGGAAATTACGCGTTCCGCAAATGGTCGCTGAACGCTGAACCCAGGTGCGGAGGGTGTCATCAAAGGTTTTAGTTACTACTACATGACCTTAACCAGTTCCGCTTTGTCTTTCTCCCTGGGGAGAATCCGGCGTGTAGTTTGCGCCGGAAGAGGGGGGTGTCTGGTTAGATACTCAATAAGACTTCGAGCTTAAACTTTGAATTTATTGCCAAAAAAATCCCTCTCCCAATGCAAACTACGCATTGGACTCTCCCATAGGGAGAGTGACTTGGCTTTGGGTACGTGTATTAGAATATAGTCGAACAGGATTTTAAATAATGCTTTGACGACATCCTCCCATAGGGAGAGTGACTTGGCGTTGGGTACGTGTCTTAAAATATAGTCGAACAGGATTTCATAAATGCTTTGGCGACAGCCTCGTATGCTGGGACCTGAACTTCGCTATTGGGCCCTCATTGAGGTTTCATCGGAGTTCCATTCAAATAGAGTACTCTACTCGTGCAGGCCTTCCGGGAATCTGCTGATCCTATTGTTGATTTATATTCACAACACCTCCTCAGGCATTGTGCCTGCTGTTACCAACCCTTAACCTCTCGCGCTATTGAACACGCACAGAGCACATCGTAGCTCGTGATCGTTCGATTACTCACCCCGTAGTGGAGGAAGAATAAATGTATCAGGCGAATGCCAGTGCGGTTGCGCACACAAGCGACGGAATAGCTGAGCCTCAACTAGAGATCTGTTGGCTCCCATCCCTGCCATTGACCAAAAAGCACAAAGCGCCGCCAATCAGCGGTCTAGGAATTTTGTACTCTGAGGAACTGGAGCAAGTGCTTCACGTATTCGAGACTGACAACCTGAAAGAAGGCATTAACAAGTTCAGTCGCAATCAGGCAGCAGCACTAAACATAGACCCTGGATGCAGACTGCACTGGATGGAAATTACCAATCCTGCCCGCCGCGCTTACTCCAGACTTAAGCTGCTTACACAAATTCAAACAGCTTAAGTATCACACAATTTGTGCGCAGAATAGAAAGGCGTTAATTGCTTTACAGGAAGGGATGAAAGACAGTTGTATGGTGTTACCAGTTATAAGACTGTTAACAAACGTATCGTACGATCAAGCCAGTGAATCTATGGTCGTTAAAGGAAATATAACCTGGATCAATCGACGACTGGCCTCGTCGAATGAGGAGTCTGCACACCTCGCTTGCGCCACAAGCGAGGTATGCTTTTCCAGACAGTCGCAACGGCTAGTCGCGGCTTACAGCTCCTAAGTCTGTCTTAAAGCAGAGTTACTAGTAATAACGGTGAGCTCGCGTATTTCTTGAATCGTTCCCTGTTATGTAGTGCTCAACATAAAGATTGATGACATTTGCGCTACATTCGGATCTCCTATCCTTCGCTTATTCTTTTTGCAGCTGGACGTCGTCTACGACGGTTGTTTGAAGGCTGTCCTGCATTCACGGCCACCTTCTTTTTACTTCGTGGGCCGGGTTGCTTCTGATTCCTGGAACGTGAATTCCCCGGTTTGGCCTTTTTGGGTCTGTGTGCAGCAGGTTTAGACGGTGTACCAGGCGTATTGGGCACCACATGGTCAGGTTCAAAACCCTCAATTTCTATTCGTTCAATTGGGTTGCCGATCAAACGCTCAATGTCTTTAAGCATTTTGACTTCATCAGCACTTACTAGTGAAACCGCATCACCACTTAAGCCGGCACGGCCAGTCCTGCCAATTCTATGGACATAGTCTTCAGCTACTTGTGGCATGTCATAGTTAATGACGTGTGGTAGATCATCAATATCGATACCTCGTGCCGCAATGTCAGTTGCTACGAGTGCCTGAAGTTCGCTACTTTTAAACTGTGCCAGTGCTTTAGTCCGGGCACCCTGGCTTTTGTTGCCATGGATGGCAGCCGCGTTTATTTTTGCCGATACCAGTTGCTTTGCCAGTCTGTTAGCACCGTGCTTTGTTCGTACAAAGATTAGCACCTGGTCCCAGGCATTGGTTGTAATTAAATGTTTGAGCAAGGCAGACTTATTTGCTTTGTCGACTGGATGAATGACTTGTGAGACGGTTTTGGCTGTAGAGTTTTTTGGTGTGACCGAAACTTCTTGCGGGTTATGTAAAAACTGTTTAGCAAGTTTTCTGATATCGTTGGAAAACGTTGCTGAGAACATTAATGTCTGGCGCTTCTGCGGAAGAAATTTAAGTATTCTTTTAATGTCGTGAATGAAGCCCATGTCGAGCATACGATCTGCTTCGTCGAGTACCAAAACTTCAAGCTGATTAAAGCGAATTGCATTCTGATTGTGAAGATCGATCAAACGCCCGGGGGTTGCAACCAGAATATCTGTGCCTTTACGCAGGCGCATCATTTGCGGATTAATCTTGACGCCTCCAAATACCACACTAGATTTTATTGGCAGGTACTTACCATACTGTTCAATGTTGTCATGGATCTGTGCTGCAAGTTCCCGTGTAGGCGTCAGGATCAACACTCGCGCCTGATTAGCTTTCGCAGCTTTTCCCTCGATCAGGCGATCCAAAATAGGCAGGGTAAAGCCTGCAGTCTTTCCGGTACCGGTTTGTGCGGCAGCCATTAGATCATGGCCTTTTAGCACCAAAGGAATGGCTTGTTCCTGGATGGGAGACGGTGTGTCGTAACCTTGTTCTTGTACTGCTTTTAGGATCGATTCATTTAAATCGAGAGAGTCAAAGCTCATATGTTAATTACTGTGGTGGATGCTGAAAGGTGGGGTAAAGGGGGTGGACCATACAGCAATCACTGCGGAACCGCGAATTTACCGATATTCAGGGCCGGGTATTGAGATAGCTTTGGCATTTCAGCCTGGTTACATTCCACCAGGCTATACCCGTCCTTTTCTATAGCTTTAATTAAAGCGTTGCGGTTGGATTTAAACGGGCAGGGCGTGGCAGAGGTGCATTTGTCTCTTTGCGGGTTGCTCTTTAAGTAACCGTATCTTTTTGCTGTCTGTTTGCAAAAACGATAACAGCTCACTATCCGGCATTGGTTCTGTCATCAGAAATCCCTGAATTTCATCACAGCCAGCAGAACGAAGAAAATTGTATTGCTCGAGAGTTTCTACACCTTCTGAGACGACCGAAAACTGTAGGTTCTTTCCCAAAGAGGTCAGAGCATTGAACATGACAACACTGTCTTCGTCGTGGGGAATACTGTTCGTGATAGATTGATCCACCTTAATTTTCCCGATCGGTAGTTTCGCAAGGTGACTGAATGAGGAATAACCTGTACCAAAATCGTCAATAGTGAATCGGATTCCCAGGGTGTGCAATTTTGAAATCACTTTGGTTATCTCACTATCAGCATTGAGATGGGCATTGAGTAGTGCGTTCTCTGTCAATTCAAATTCAACTTTTCGGGCATCGGCATTTTGCTTGCGCAATAGCTCTTTCACGGTCTTTACAAAACCAAGTGCGACAATCTGACGAGGTGAAATATTCACCGATACCACAATGTGCCCAAAGCCTGCTTGCTTTAGTTGGTGTTGTTGGTGAAATGCTTTTTCAAGAATCTGATAGCCGAGTGATTCAATCGCTCCGCACTCTTCTGCTAAATCAATAAATTCCCTTGGAGGAAGTAATCCTCTTTCAGGGTGGCGCCAGCGCGCCAGTACCTCCACACTTGCGAAAGTATCCGTTGAGCAGTCGTAGATAGGCTGATACCAGGTTTCAAAGTCGTTCTGATCAATACCGATACGAATTTCTTTCTGCAGTCGGTTTTTGCGTTTCAGTGCACGCCCCATGTCTTGAGTAAAAAAATGTACACAACTGCGCCCGGAAGATTTGGCTTGGTACATGGCGGTGTCTGCATAACTTACCAGCTCTTCTACGGTGCTTGCATCGGTCGGAAAAACGCTGACCCCGATACTTGCACTAACCTTGATTTCAGTTGCAGCACTTAACTCATATGGTTGTAACAGGTTTAGTCGCACGGATTCGAGAATCGCAGCAAGCTCTGAATGTTGATGGATATTCCTTATTACCAACATGAATTCATCACCAGCAAGTCTGGCAACAAAATTATCAGAGCCGACTGTCTCTTGTAATCTTTGTGCTGTCTTTACCAGAAGCTCATCACCGACATCATGACCTAATGTGTCATTGATTACTTTAAATTGGTCCAGATCCAGCAATCCGATACCAAGCCTGTGTCCGTCACGGTTTGCATCGATCATAAACCTGGACAATGACTGATTGAATAACCGCCGATTTGGAAGCTGTGTGAGCTCATCGTGAGTGGCGAGGTGCTGAAGGTAGTCTCGCGACTCAGTTAGTTTATTTTCAGTCACAGTTCTACCATTGATGTCGACAATGGTTATCTGGCAATAATATTGATTTGAATCATCCGCACTGGCGCGTTGGAAAAATAGCTTAACGGGCGTTCTTGTAGCTCTGTCTAGTGTGGTATGAAGGCTAAGCTCGGCATGAGCACCAGCGGCAACCGTTTTTATAATGTTTTTTAATGCATCATTGTCCTCCGCTGATGTGCACAGAGGGAAGAGCTCAGTTATGTCTGCGTGCTGGTTTATTTCGAGTAGCTCTGCAGCGGTACGGTTAATTTTGACTATGCGAAAGAACTGATCGACCATCAGGTAGCCAATGGGTGCACAGTCAAATAAGTCACTGTATTGACGCTGTGTATAGTCAGCGTGCGCTAAGTCGCTTTTGCAGCTATCCAAAGACAACTGCGATAACTTATTGCCAAACAGATTGTCCGTAGCAAATGCCAAATTGTTGTGATTGACTGGTTTGCATACCGGCACTAGTCGAGAAACAATTCGCAATACCCGCGATGGGTCTTCCTGACCTTTGATTCTCATCTTCTATCTCCTATAGAAACGTATTTCCTAATATCAGTGTAGTAGATATATCCACGATGCCATGATTTG
Organism: uncultured Granulosicoccaceae bacterium; assembly: GCA_938020525.1. Lineage (GTDB taxonomy): Bacteria > Pseudomonadota > Gammaproteobacteria > Granulosicoccales > Granulosicoccaceae. The sequence goes on from CALIHW010000012.1 coordinate 21,440, forward strand.
TGACAATCATAGCTTTGCCTGATACCCGGCACTGTTATCCACATACGACTGCACGGTTACATGAGTCATATCGTGTGGTTATGTGCTGGGTTCTGAGATTGGTGTCATGCGGTGCTAACCGGGGAATCGTGACACGTTTTCTGGTCGGGTATTAGTAGTGGTTATTCGAGATGAGTTTGTACGGCGCAATCGATGAGCGCTCTTTTTGTGATTACCAATCGGTAATATTGCGGAAAATTTGATTGAAATGGTTTAGGGGTGGAGTGGCATATCCGTTGGTTATCGTAATTATTGAATGATAGAGGTTTGTTAAGACATCAAAATATCTCCTCTCATCGCAAAGATTGATCTGGACTTATTTCATCAATTAGAAGGTTGATCAAACCGTTTTTAGGGGCATTGGAAGGCCACTCAGCAAAGACTTCAATCGGGTCCAGTTTCCAGTCCGGTAGTACATACTTAACATCACCAGATGCTGTTCCGGCTTCTATTAGAAATTCCGGTACGACGGCAAGGCCGGCACCAGCGCGCGCCAGGTGATAAACAGCAAGGGCATCATTGGCGGCTATGTGGGCTGTTGGTTTTATTGACACCTGTTTTGAGCTTGAGTTTTTGAATGTGGGTTTGATATGGCGAACTGGTGATAGCTCTATCCAGTCCCAATTGACCAGATCTTCAGGTGATTTGACCTTTGGTCGGTTCTTAAGGTAACTGCTTGAAGCAACTAAACGACGTTGGACAGGGAAAAGTGCACGTACTTTCGTTGAGCCTTTCTTTCTAAGTCCCATACGGATCGCAATGTCATATCCGCCTGCAATGATGTCTTTGCGTTCATCTGAATAATCCAAAACCAGCTTAATTCCCGGATGTTTTGTTGAAAACGCGGCGAACATATCAGTGAGTTGCGATTGTATGAGTATGGATGGTGTGGCCAGGCGAAGTTCACCGGCAGGGTTAGTGGCGGTGCTGGATAGTTCAGACAACACGCTTTCCACCGTTTCAAACATCAGGCGTGTTGAGCCCAGCAGCAGTTCGCCCTCTTTGGTTAATGCGAGTTTACGGGTAGTGCGATAAATAAGCGCAACACCGAGAGAGGCCTCCAGCTGCGATACATGATGGCTGACGACGGAAGGGGACAAGTCCAGTTCCGCGGCTGCTCCCCTAAAGGAGCCGTGGTCAATTGTCTTGGCGAAAATGGCTACCTGGCGGAGCTGATCTAGCATTATGTAAATAATCCGAACAGTTATATTTATTTATAGCATCTTATCAAACAATAGAAAATTGTCCATTATTCATATCGTGCAATTCCGATAGACCTTCGCAACACAAGGATAAATGATGAATTTTCTAAGAATACCCGGCTCTGCAATCGCACTTTTTCTGCTTTTAGTCAGTGGCAGTGCCATGGCTGACAATAAAGCGGTTGTACAAACCTTTTACGATTTTCTAAGCAATCCAGCATCAGATGACGCTGCAGGTGCTTTCAAAGAGTCCACTGCAGAGAGCTGGATTAGTCTCGGTGATTACTCAGGTAGTAATAAAAGTCGAGAGCAATTTATAGGGCAGGTTTCTGGTTTTTTCGCAAAGTTGATACCGGATTTAAATTGGGAAGTACAAGAGATGATTCAGGACGCTAATAAAGTTGTTGTGCGAGGTCGCGCCAGTGGCACACCTAATGGACCGCTATTCGGAGTGGATGGCAAAGGCAAGAGTTTCGATATTCTTACTATTGATATTCATACTATTGAAGACGGCAAGATAGTTAGCTCTTATCATGTTGAAGATTGGGCTGGTGCCTTACAGCAGCTAAGTGGCAAGTAATTATTTTATGTGCCTGTTGAGCTTCTTATTCCGGAGGAATTTACAATGAGATTATCGTTAGTAGCTGCAATTACAAGTCTTACGTGTTTTTTGGGTGTATCGGCATTCGCCACGGGACAAACAGAATGTATAGCGGTAGATGCACAGGCGAGCACTTTTGCTAGTGCACCATTGCCAGAGCGAACCGGATCTCGAGTTCAAACCAGTGGAAGGGTGCCGCATATTCAAATCGGTGTTGAGCCCGTCCAATCGCTAAATGATCAGCTGTACAAGCTCGCTTATCTTTTGCCTGGTCTTGAAGAACACCCAACTATTGTATCTCTTCCGGGGGCGAAGGGTATGTGGCTCAAAGATGATGTTCCGGTCGAACATCCGAAAGCGATTGTATCCGGTCGTGAGTTTGCCCATATACACACTGATGGGAGTTTGCATGCGCCTCTGTCGTATGAGCGCGCTTTAGAAGTGCAGCAGAAAGGGTGGGGCGAAATCCACCCCTGGGCCGATAGGCGTGATGGCTGGGAAGGGCTTGTCATGCTCTATTCGGCTACTGATGAGGAGCAATTAAAAGTACTTATTCAGCTTGTCACAGAGTCATATAACTATGTTACGGGTCTGTCTGTCCTGGTGCCTGAGTGTTAGTGGAGCGTGCGGGATGTTCGGAAAGATTGTTACCGGAATCCCGCATGGGCCAATAAAAGGTTTCAACTAAACATCAAATTTAGAATTTTATAACCATGGCAATCCTGCCAACAACGGAGAATAAAAATGAACTACAAGACTATTACCAATACATTACTAGGTGCTGTGTTGTCACTTGCGCTTATGCTCAATGCACAGGCGGCTGAGATGGATGCTGAAAGTCAGGCAACCTTCGACACTGTGATGGCATTTATGGGTGCCATCGGTAGCGGTGACATGGATACGGCCGTATCACTTATGGCTGATGATATGGTTTGGATGAATGAGGGCGACAGTGCTATGCCATGGATAGGTCCGTGGAATGGTAAAGATGAGATTTTAAAATTTCTGCCAATCTTTGGTGCAAATTTCAAAACCACCGCATGGGAAAATACCGATGCTTTTGCCTTAGGAGACACGGTTGCTGTATTTGGAAAGATGAATGGCATTACTACACATTCCGGTAAAGAGATTGGTGAATTCGCCTTTGCACTACGAGCCAAAGTTCTTGATGGGAAGGTAGTTCTTTGGAACTGGTTTGAAGACAGTTATGCGGTTAGCCAGGCTTACCACGGCAAGTGAGTGCCGCGGGAAATAAAGCTTAAAGGGTACTGGGCGATTTTTCGTTATCGCGTTAATCATCTGGATCGCATTGCAACTGTCAAGGGCAATTGCGATCCCGTTGATGCTTGTTCCAGTGATTAGGAATCTATTCTTTAATGGTGATAGCCAGCAGATTTCCTCAAAGCTCACGAAAAAGATGGGTGCTGCTGCGGTATCCATAGATATATTTTATAGTTACAGTCTTTGGTTAAGGCACTACTTATACTGCGGTAGGGCTCTATGTTGGAGTTTTTGGAATGAATCTAATGCCGACTATATTCTAGTGTAGAGTTCGCAGTTGAGAACTACCAAAACATTATAGCCAGCAATGTGACACCAGCATCTAAGACGCGAAGGGATACCACAAGCTAATGACAGAGCCTTCGCATAAGGCTACCTACACTGAAGGATCGGTTTTCGGGCACATCAGCAACCTGGCTATTATTTCGGCGATCGGCATGTTCGCCATAATGATTGTCGACCTTGTTGACATGTACTTCATCTCGATACTTGGTATACCCTCTCTGGCGGCGGCCGTGGGTTTTGCCGGATTGGGTTTGTTTCTTGGCGCGTCGATTACTATCGGCATATCTATCGCTGTATCAACGGTGGTGGCGCAAGCCCTCGGTGAAGAGAATGAGCCTCGTGCGCAGCGCTACGCAACACACGGTTTGCTCTATTCACTGGCATGGACAATCCCAATAACGATACTGACTCTTGTCTATGCAGAGGATCTTTTGTCGTTAATTGGTGCAAGCGGTGAAACTCTCACACTTGCAGTTAACTACTTTCGAATCGTTGGAGCTTCCCTACCTATTCTAGGCCTGGCAATAGCCGCCAACTCACTACTACGCGCTGTTGGAGCGGCAAAACTCTCCATGTGGTCAACCATTATTGGAGGTGTCGTCAATGCCGTGATTGATCCAATATTGATCTTCGGCGCCGGGCTTGGTCTGACTGGGGCAGCGATTGCTTCGGTGATTTCTCGCATCACTGTCGCGGTCATCGCGCTTTACAGTGTGGCCAAAACACATGGGCTAATCGTTCGGCCGAATTGGTCAGAATTAGTAGTGGACTTTAAAACCTTAAGCGGCATTGCCATGCCGTCAATTTTGACTAATCTCTCGGGACCTGTCAGTGCGGCGTTTGCCACCTCACAAATGGCACGCTTTGGCACTGACGCAGTTGCCGCCTCCTCTGTAATTGGTCGGCTCACACCGGTAGCATTTGCCGGCTTATATGGTTTGTCCGGTGCAGTCGGGCCGGTGGCCTCACAAAACATGGGTGCCAAAGAGTACCATCGTGTTCGGGAATCGCTAACGGCCTCTGGCAAGTTCGTTGCCGCCTATGTTATTCCTGTCACCATATTGATGTTCCTGGCGCAGGACATATTAATAAGTATCTTTAACCTGGAAGGAGAAGCATCGGAGTTGTTGAGATTCTATGCAACTTTTGTTGTTGGCTCTTATATATTGTTCGGTTTACAGCTCAGTGCGAACCCAATGTTTACAGCACTACGTCATCCGGGTTTTGCCACTTTGAGTAACATCATCCGCGATCTGGTTTTGGCTATACCGCTTATCTTTTTACTCTCCGCTACCTTCGGGTCACGCGGAGTATTGGCAGGCCAGGCATTGGCTAATGCTCTGGCCGGTGTTTTGGCTTTCGCCACCGCCTATTGGATGACTGGTAAGGTTGAGCGAGGAGAAGAGATTGGGCCTTCATTCTCTAAAATGCGATTTCACAGACACAAGCATGTTTTGCCTGGTGTGCAACATCGAGGCTAAATGCAACTAAGACAAACAATATTCGATAACCACTTACCAATGCGAGCAAGACCGTGACCGATATACTTTTACTGGTTTTTATTTTTCTAGTAGCCGGTGTGGTGGCTGTGCCAATCGCAACACGGTTGGGTCTCGGATCGGTTCTTGGCTATTTGATAGCCGGGATAATCATTAGCCCACTCCTTGCTGTACTCCATGTCGATGTAATTTCACTGCAACACTTTGCTGAGTTTGGTGTTGTCATGATGTTGTTTTTGGTAGGTATGGAGCTAGAACCAAAAGTGCTTTGGTCGATGCGCACAAAGCTTATTGGTGTTGGAGGTGGTCAAGTCGTACTCACTGCATTGTTGATTATGGGTATCGCTATGGCAATTGGGCAGTCCTGGACAATTGCACTCGCAATCGGAATGGTTTTTTCACTTTCCTCTACAGCAATCGTTCTGCAAACGTTAAACGAAAAAGGTCTGATGCGAAGTGATGGCGGGCAATCGAGCTTCTCGGTGCTGCTGTTTCAGGATATAGCAGTCATACCCATGCTCGCTATGATCCCGCTATTAGCGCTTCCCGAACTGATAGAAGCAACAGCTGCACATGCAAGCGATGGAGACCACCATGCCAGCTTAAGTTTGGTTGAAGGATTAAATGGCTGGCAAACCACGCTGGTTACCATTGCAGCGGTCGCTTTCGTCGTACTTGCCGGTAATTGGTTAATCAGTCCGATATTCCGTTTTATTGCAAGCGCCGGACTTCGCGAGTTGTTTACTGCAGCCGCATTAATGCTGGTGGTGGGAATAGCGTTATTAATGTCTTTAGTTGGGCTCTCACCCGCATTGGGAACATTCGTGGCTGGTGTTGTACTGGCAAACAGTGAGTACCGTCACGAGCTTGAATCAGATATCGATCCGTTTCGCGGTCTATTGCTTGGCCTGTTTTTCATGACCGTAGGCGCTGGAATTAATTTTTCTCTTTTGTTTGACAATCTGGCGCTAATCATTGGTTTAACGTTTGGCATGATGGCAATAAAGATTCTCGTGCTGCTCTTTCTTAGCTTCGTATTTAAAATTCGCGGCACTGATCGCTGGTTGTTTTCACTGGGTTTGGCGCAAGCTGGAGAGTTTGGATTTGTTTTACTGTCTTTTACTGTCGCAAACTCCGTAATACCAACTGACCTTGCCGATCGCTTGCTTTTGGTTGTAGCGCTTTCCATGCTGCTGACACCTGCGCTTTTTATTTTCTATGATCGTGTTATCGCGCCACGATTTTCAAAAGTTCAACTCGGCGAAGCAGATGAGATACATGAAACCGGACAAGTCCTTATTGCCGGCCATGGTCGCGTAGGTGGCATTGTTAATCGCATGCTAAAAGCAGCAGGCATTAGTACAACCGTTGTCGATTTTAATTCGGCACAACTAGACATGCTGCGAAAGTTTGGAGTAAAGGCCTACTATGGTGATGCGACACGGCCGGACTTACTAGAGGCAGCTGGCATTCGAGAAGCCACTCAACTTATAGTGGCGATTGATGAAAAACATCAGAGCACCGAGTTGGTTAAGTATGTTCGTCATAATTACCCGTCAGTACATGTCATTGCCCGTGCACACGATAGAAACCATGTTTATGACCTGTATGCCGCTGGTTGCAGAGACATTATTCGTGAAACTTTTGACAGCTCGGTTCGAATGGGTCGGTCGGCGTTTATTGCCGCTGGTATGTCTGTGGATGAGGTTGAAAAAGCCTCTACAGGTTTTATGGCTGATGATAGAACTGCCATGATCGTCATGGCCGACTTATATGACCCTGAGGTCCCTTCTTCAGAAAATACTGTTTACGTTAATAAAGCTAAAGAGATTTCTGCTATTCATGAAGCACTTACTGCTGAAGGCCCGGCTGGTCTTGGCAAGTTGTCGCAGAGACTGGCAGAGATGGGTGAAGACCCGGCGGAAATTATCGAACGATTTCAAGATGAGGCGGATGCGCAGGCTTAGTCACACATAAGGACAGCTACCAAAATCAAAAGGAGTCAAACCGAACGAATTTAATAAAGTGCTCATCCACCGCTGCGCTCACACTCAAGCCATCCATCTCGATCATCCAATCGTTCCTCCACAAAATTCACAAACAACTGCACCTTGGACGACAGATGTCTGTGTCGCGGATAGAGTGCAAAAAGTATTGAGTTTGGTGGCTTGAAGTCGCCTAGCACCTCGACCAGCTGACCCGTTCTTAGCGCATCACAGGCAACGAAGGTCGGCAACAGTGTGATGCCACCATCCGCTATAGCTGCATCGCGTAGTACTTCGCCATTGTTGGACCACATGGCGCAGGTGATGGGTACGTTCATGTCACCATCTGGGCCGGTTAGCTGCCAATGACTGCCCGATTGGTTGTAGCCATAGTGCAGACAACGGTGTTGTACCAACTCACGTGGGTGTTGTAGTTTACCTGTGGTGGCAAGGTAGTCTGGGCTTGCGCATAGGATACGTTGGGTCTGCGCGAGTTCTTTACTGATTAGACTAGTAAGCGTTCGAGGCTCCGATATCCTGATAGAGATATCAAAACCTTCTTCAATAGGGTCTACCATGCGATCGGCTAACGACAGTTCTATATGCACGGCCGGGTGCAGCTGCATAAAGTCGGCAACGATCTTTGACAGGTGCATTGTGCCAAAAGACATCGGTGCGTTAATCCGCAGACGGCCTTGTGGTTGAGCCTGCAGTTGACTGATAGTGGCAATGGCTTCGTCATAGTCGCCTATTAAGACGACACATTTGTCATAGAAGGCGAGGCCCGTCTCCGTTGGGCGCACCTTGCGTGTGCTGCTGACCAGCAGTTGGGTGTTCAGTTCGTGCTCCAGGTGAGACACATATTTGTTCACGGTAGAGCGAGTCATTCCCATATCGCGCGCTGCGGCAGCATAGCCGCCGGAGTCCACCACCTGCTTAAAGGCCCGCATGCAGTCGATTTTGTCCATTTCTCGCGCCTATTGTCTCTAATATGGAATCAGAATGTTTCTATTTTATCTTATTGAATCTTTATATGATACACACCATTATATTTGTCAGATTAGCTCCTGGATCGATAGCGAGCTAAATAACACGAGCAGGGGTCAATGATGTTGATAGAAACCAAGAGGTGAAGCCATACAGAAAACCTTAACCGCAAGATCTTGAGATTAAAGAAAGTGAAAAAGACACCACAAAATTTGTTTACAACCAGCAATGGCTATATGACGGAAAAAATCAGATCTAAATATATCGCTGTTGCCGAGTTTAAAAAAATACTGCCGGAAGATGCGCATCGTCGATCAGATATTCTGTCCCTTAACGCACCGGAAGGCCGCAGCCAGCCGATTCAATTTTGGCAACTGTTTTCCGTGCTCGGGCCGGATCGTATTGTTCGAATAGTGGAAAACTTTTATGAGCGCGTATTCGCCGATGAAGAATGGTTTAGTTCAGTTTTCTCTAGTGTGAATAGCATTAACGGGCACATAAGATCGCAAGCAGCTATGTGGGCAGATGTGATGGGTGGTGGTCAGTACTATCATGGTGGTGAGTATCGGCTCAGCTTTCATCACAGTCATAATGCGATGGCGTTGATGAACGACAAAGGCGCTAAGCGCTGGTGCGATCTGATGTTGCAAACTCTGGACGACCCAGGCCTGGACCTGACGGATGATCCAAGGGTGCGCAGGAGCCTTAATACTTTCCTCAGTTTTTTTATGGATAAGTACGCGCAAGAGTTTAGCTTTGAAGAGACAGGTATGTTTGGCGAAACTAATCCACCGTTTAAGCGTCGCATCAACCTGATGAACCTTAGCGATGACGATATACAAGCGTTGTCTGAAGCGGAGCTGGGTGAAGCACTGAGTGCACGTGGTCTTGATCTGGCGCTATTTCCAGACAAGCAGGCGATGGTGCGCAAAGCGCAGAGTTTGTAAGTTTCTGTGACTACGCCAAATTTCCAGTTTTCCGTAAATCGGAATGACACCCTCCTGCTTGCGGTAGGGTGCACGTCAAAGCGTGGGGGAGGTTATTGTCGCTCATGTTTGTTGGAGTTAATTACTGATCCAGCTTCCCCTCTTGCAAAGCAAACAACGCTTTGTATTCTCCCCAGGGAGAATGTCTATTCGGGGTATCGTTTG
>CALIHW010000013.1 GCA_938020525.1 uncultured Granulosicoccaceae bacterium
GGTTCATCAAAGCATTTTTTGAAATCCAGTTCGACTATATTTTAATGCACGCCCCCGAAGCCAAGCCACTCTCCCTGTGGGAGAGTCCAATGCGTAGTTTGCATTGGGAGAGGGATACTTTGACAATAAATTCAAAGTTTAAGCTCGAAGTCTTATTAACACACCCCTCTTCCGGCGCAAACTACACGCCGGATTCTCCCCAGGGAGAATGACAAAAGCGGCACTGGTTGAGGTCATGTGATAGTCACTAAAACCTTTGACGACACCCTCTTAAGAGTCATAAAGGGGGCAGGACAAGCTGCAGACGCATCCACCAATGCCACACACGGTGGATGCCTACGCTGCCAGCAATTCATCCATAGCCATCAAAAACTGCTTTACCTCAGCAGGTGAGTTGTAGTGGCACATAGAAACCCGAATACAGGAATCAAGACCCAGTGGCTCAAGAATATTACCGGAGAAGTAATCACTCTTTCTGACATGAGTTCTTATACCCTTATCATTCAAAAAGCTCACAACGTCAGCCGATGGGATACCGTCTACCAGCATTGACACCAGTCCTTCACGATGATCATTGTCATGCCCGCCGATAACCGTCACCCGGGGCATGCCTCGCAATCCTGTCATGCCATCTATGCCATCAATCATGGCGTCAACAAGTCCGGCTTCGTGATCTCCCATTGCTTTACCGGCAGCAAGAATACGCTCGCGCTGATCTGTTGAGTTGGTGAAATTAGAACCCAGCCACTCTACGTATTTAACCACTTCAGAGAAGGTTGCATAGGCAGAGGTATCTCTCGTACCCAATTCCCACTGGAGTTCTGCGCTGCCATCGAGCTTTTCATGCTCAAGCGCTGCCATTCTTGGTGATAGCCACGCCACACCATAGTTATGCTTTGAGAAGACTTTGTACGCCGAAACCGTAAACGCATCAATGTTGTACGCATCAACGTCAATACCACCGTGAGCTGCGTGTTGAATGCCATCAACAATGATAAAACAATCAGGGGATACAGCTCTTATCTCTCTACTCACGGCAGCAATATCTACCCCCATGCCCGTCACCGGACTGGTCTGTATTATCGTCGCAACTCGCACATCAGGGGTGATATGTTTCTTATAGTCATCACTGCTGATAGAGGCGGTTTCGTTGTGATGAGGAATTAATACATGCTTGCGGTTGGTTTTCTCCGCCCACTGTCTTGCCGCACTCCGGGTGGCAGGATGTTCAAGCGTAGAACTCAGCACAACACCACCCGCAGGACTTGCGAGCATGGCGGTTCTGACCAACCGGAACAACAACTCGGTACCGCTTTCCCCAACAATTATCTGGCCGTTAGAAGCACCGAGCAAGGTCATGGCATCCGCTCTTGCCTGCTCTATTATCCTTACTAATTCGTGAGACGCAGGATTATCACGCCCCTGGTTGTCAGGAATGGCACTCAACTCGGCATTAACATCTACCACCGACTTTAAGGTTAGTGAGCCACCGGCATTTTCAAAAAAAGCTCGTGGCCCCTGGTAAGGGCAAGTATCAACATGGTGAAACCGGTCGCGTATTTCCTGCAGTAGATTATCTTCAAACATGGTGTTTTCTATCAATGGATCTGTAAATTGTGAGAATTGTGTATGCAGCTATCACACTCAAGCGGCAAACTATACCACCACTACCGAAACAATCTGAGCCGTACCGTTAATTACCTGCCACTTTACATCTGTGTGCCGGAACCGCATCCCCCAGGTCTGCCCTTCTTTGCCATCGCTACCTCGCTCATGCGCGGGGCGGGGATCGAGCGCTATGGTGTCTTCGATTAGTTGCTGCAGCTCACCTGCCTGCACAGCATCCGGCTCAGCTGCAGCAAGTTCTTGCAGTGACAACCCGGACCATTCAACAGGTAACGTCGCTTCCGCTGAATCTGCCCACTCACTGGTTGCCTGAGGAATTGAATCTGCGAATGGAATATATGGCTTAATATCAAGCACCGGCGTGCCGTCCAGAAAGTCTCCAGCGCGTATATGGAGCAGTATCTCGGTTTGAGCAAATTCCACTCGCTCAAGTAGTACCGCACTCAAACCAATCGGGTTTGGTCGGTTGGGGCTGCGAGTTGCATATACGCCAACCGCTTTCTTGCCACCTAGTCTCGGTGGCTGTACCAACGGCTTAAAGCCTTTATAGTTCTGTTTGTGAAATACGAAAACAACCCACAAATGACTAAATGATTCTATCTCTCTTATCGCGAGTTGATTGTCAGTTGTGGCCTCAAACACAATAGTAGCTGTAGCCGATTTAACCAGCCCGGCTTGCCGCGGAATGCCAAAGCGCTGTGGGTAACAGGAGCGAATGGTCGCTATGCGATGCAGTGAAAATTCTGTGGTGTCAGTCATGCGGTTAATTGTTTTTAGTCACAGTAACTGACTACTCTAAAGCAACAGCTCCTTACAAGACCACCAGACATGCCTACCGGCGATTCATCGGACAGCGAATAGCCAATGTTTCCTGTGTAAGTTTGGCAAAGTGAGCCAGCCTTTGGTAGCTCGGCTCTTCGCACACTTCACACACAAACGCCAAGGCTAGGAGCTTGTCCGAGAATGACGGTCGTAGCGAGAAAGTGAGATTTTGAGTCAGATATTTCGATCGATTGAGGCGAATAGTCATTCATATTTAACGATA
>CALIHW010000014.1 GCA_938020525.1 uncultured Granulosicoccaceae bacterium
GAAAGTGTTGTGTGTCTAGCGTAATAAGACGAGCGCAGCATTGGTGGATGCGCGTTGAGACTGTAATTTTATTGGCACCGCTCAATCATGCGTTTTGTGATTATTTCTTAACATCAAATAGCTTATCCCCCTACGTTGAAATATTTTACCTCAGCTGAAAGCGGGAAAAGAAGTTTGCCAACCGTGCGTAATCATTCATACCTAAAACATGCGCGATATACTGATCAGGCCGGACAACAATCAATGCTCCTTTCTGCCGATCAATAGTGCGTAGTCCATAAATATCAGCGTTGATATCGGCACAAAATACCTTCTCATAATCAGTGAGTCCATACTTTCCCTTCGACGGACGCAATAACTCAGGCAGCTTTTCAAAAGCCAAATCGCGATGAGGTAGCTGAAACACCATGCGCAAATCGATTACTGAATCCACATCAGCGGCTTGCGGTGTTCCGATGACTAAGGGACTGCCATTGTCCTTAAGTAAATAATTACACAGCTGATCAACCGGCTGACCTTGCAGACCGCTGTCATTTAAACTGGCGAAACCAATTATCCGCCACCGACCATCAGCCTTTAACGCATGGCCAAGCTCCATTGGCTTTGCGTCTGCCAGGCGAACAACTGGGGCTGAGTGAAATCGTTTGCCTATGGTAAAGCCATTAGCTAATGTCTGGAATTCGGGTTCAGCTGTAATGATGGACTGATCATATTGAGTTTCAACACCGGCAGTATATCGACCATGTTTTTTAAAATACTGTTGAAACCGCTCTGATTCTTCGGCATTTTTTGGTTTAGCGCTAAACAAGCGTGCCATATCTCGATCAAAATCAATCAGCTCCCGGGCTTTAGCCTGCCTTTCCTCAGAGTAGGTCTTTAGCAGGCGTGCGTCTGCCTGGCCGTTAAGTACTGATGCCAGCTTCCAGCCCAGATTAAAAGAGTCGGCCATCGAGACGTTCATACCCTGTCCTGCTTTTGGGCTATGGGTATGACAGGCATCACCTGCTATAAAAATACGTGGCTCGCTGTGCCCTGCATTAGTAGCGGTATCGTCAAATGCATCACACACCCGTTGACCAATTTCATAGGCAGACCACCACGCCACCTCTTTTATATCAATATTAAAGGGTGAAAAAATAGACTGCGCTTTGGCAATCAGGTCTTCGGCGGTCAGGTTTCGGTCAGATGCTCTTTCAGTGCCGTGCAGCTCGTCTATCTCAACATACAGGCGCATCATATAGCCACCTTCACGTGGTATGACTAATAAACTGCCATGGTTAGCTGACTGTATTGCGGCTTTAAGTCTGATGTCTGGAAAGTCAGTGACTGCGAGTACATCCATAACGCCCCAAAGCTGGCGAGCGGCTTCACCTTTAAGCTCATAGCCTAAACACTCGCGAACTTTGCTTCTTGCCCCATCACATCCGACCACATAGTGAGCGTTTATGGTTTTTCTACCGGCTTTACTATCTAATTCAAATGTCGCTTTAACCGGATATTCATCTGCGTTGTCACGCCTAAGGCTCAGCAACTTCATGCCATAGTCCGGAGTTAAACGCCGAGCACTATGACTCATGACTTCGAGAAAGAAGTCGTGTATGCGGGCCTGATTTAAAATGGTGTGCGGCATTTCAGACAAGCCATCTTCAACATCCTGAATACGGTCGGCTCTGATTAAGGGAGCGTCTTGACCAGGGCGCCAAAACACGACTTCGTTCACCCAGTAAGCCTCCTTCTTAACCTTGTCTGCAAACCCGAAGGCTTCAAACATTTCCATTGAGCGGCAGGCAACCCCGTCGGCCTGGCCCACAGTGAGTGGCCCTGATTTCTTATCGACAATACGGGTATTGATTGATGGAAATTTCGCCAGTTGAGCGGCTAAGGTTAACCCTGCAGGACCGCAGCCGACGATGAGAACATCAACATTGTCTTCACTCTCCCGGGTTTTGTCTGCAGGCGGAATTACTGCAGGATCACCCGGTCGAAATCCGTTTTTGTGATACTGCATAGCTAACGTTTTAACACGCTTTGAAACAGAAGTTGTGTGTCATCATCAGTGCGTAATGAAGCAATTCGAACCCAAACGGATTTGAAAAACAGTTCACAGGTTTGTTGAGTAAACTCGTGTGCACGATGTGAAGGGGCATCCATTGAAAGTATTTTTTGTCGCGCCTCGCGCCACGCTTCGAGCTCAATCATCACGGTATTGTTATTAGTTGCCAGCCTTTGAACTAATGCTTCAAAGTCATCAGCACCTGCACCACCCTGCACTTTCAAACCCCGGGTAGCGGTGGCCAGCTCATGTATTCCGTTAGCACCCTCATAGATCGCAGTGATACGTGCATCTCGCCATGTCTGGGCCACTCTATATTCATTTAGGTATCCGTAGCCGCCCAGTATTTGTATTCCAAGATCAGCAGAACGAATACCAGCTTCAGTGCAAAACACTTTGCAAAGTGGCGTAAGAAAATTTACCAGGGCTGGTTGTGTATTGCGCTCTATCTCAACCAGAGTGATATGCGCCATAGCACGGGCACCCAACTCAAGACTACGCTGTTCGTTGAGCATGCGGCGCACATCGGCATGATCGGATAACATGGCTTCAGTTCCATCACGCTTTCTGCCCTGTGCACGCTGTGCTGCATAGTGTGATGCAATATCGTAAGCGCGAGCTGCATGAGCCACACCCTGAAGCGCCACGTCAATACGGGCGTGGTTCATCAAGGTAAACATCGCAGTGAGACCTGCTCCTTCCTCACCAAGCAGCTGCGCCGGTGCTTTATCAAAAACCAGCTGACAGGTAGGGGAAGCGTGCAGACCCAGCTTTTTTTCAATTCGGGTGACACGAATGGCGTCATGCACTTCAGATTTCGCACATAGAAAAAGCGACAGCCCTTTTATACCAGCATCGCCAGTTCGAGCAAGCACAAGGTGCAGTACATCTTTTGACATGTTCTGGTCACCACCAGAGATATAGATTTTCTCTCCACTGATGCGCCATCCATCATCACCCTGTACGGCTTTTGTTCTAATGCGGGATAAATCAGAACCTGCATCTGGTTCTGTAAGACACATCGTAGATAGAGCTTCACCTGCAGCAAGCCTTGGTATCCATTGCGTTTGCTGTGACACATTACCATAGCGAAGCAAGGTGGTTATAGCACCCGGCACCAGATTGCAGACCATTTGCATAGAGTGATTTGCACCGGAAAACACCTCAGATACAGCGGCTGCAATCAGCTTGTTTTGCCCCATACCACCGAACGCTTCCGGCGCTGTAAGGCCTTGCCAGCCATCTGCCGCTAATGCCGAGAAAGTCTCAACAAAACCTTGCGGCATGTAGACACAACCGGACTCAAGCCTGCACCCCTGTGCATCACCAGTTTCATCTATTGGTGCTATTTCACTTTCTGCAAATGCCGAAAAGTGCCCCAGTATTTCTGCACACAAATCACCGTCCCACGACGGCAAGCTGGCCGCATTCGCGACTTCGTTCAATGAAAAGAGAATGTCGTCAACCGGGGCTGCAAACGGCTTCATCAGTCGATCAGCCCCAGTAATCTTGCAGCATTGTTTTTGGTGATGTCTTCGCGCAAATGATCTTTGATTTCGATTTTTTCAAAATCACTTAACCAGCGCTCTGGTGTGATCATTGGCCAGTCTGAGCCGAACAACACTTTCTTGCGTAGAATTGAATTGCAGTAACGCACAAGAATTGGCGGGAAGTATTTAGGCGACCAGCCGGATAAATCGATATAAACATTTGGCTTGTGCTGAGCCACCGCCAGTGCTTCTTCTTGCCACGGGAATGACGGGTGAGCAAGCACAATTTTAAGATCTGGGAAATCTACGGCTACATCATCCATGGTCATCGGGTTGGAGTATTTGAGTCGCATGCCATTGCCACCGGGCATGCCAGAGCCCACACCCGTTTGCCCTGTGTGGAACAGCGCGATACATCGCTCTTCTTGCAGTACCTCATAGAACGGATAAGCCATTCGATCATTGGCAAAGAAACCCTGCATGGTCGGGTGAAACTTAAATCCTTTAACCTTGTATTCACGCACAAGTCGCCTGGCTTCTCTAACGGCCATCTTGCCTTTCCATGGATCGATGGATGCAAATTGCATCAACACATCAGAATTCTCGGCAACTTGTTCCGCGACTTCATCGTTTGAGTAGCGTCGGTAACCAGTCTCACGTTCTGCATCTACCGGAAATATCACCGCTGCAATATTCTGTTCGCGGTAGTGTGCGGCAGTATCTGTAATAGTTGGCGGGTGCTCCCAGGGTGCACCAAAGTAGCTCGCCATGGTTGATTGCAGATCATCATAACCGTCATCTGCGTGACAACCACAAGGCTCTTCGGCATGAGTGTGGATGTCAATGGCGCGGACTTTTGAGATATCGATCATTGGATGTTGCTCTTTAATGGTTTCAGGAGTGATGATTGGCGTGAAACTCTGACAACGCCCCGACCAGTACACCATGGACATTTTTATTTAAGCCTGCAAACAATCGCGCTTCATGCTTCACTACCGCAGCGGTAGATTTTTTCAACAACCTGCGACCTTTAAGTGTTATGTTCAATGCATACACCCGCCGGTCACTCGGCACCCGGTCACGTACAATCAGCTCTTTGCTTTCAAGCTCATCGACGATCACCACAAGGTTTGCGCGTTCTATATCCATAGCGCTTGCTAGCTGTGTCTGGCTCAAATCAGGGTTGTCTGCAATCAATACAAGTGCGGTATAAGTGAGCATGCGCAGATCAAAGGGTTTTAATGTTTCCTGCAAGTCGGCCTGCACAACATTGAAGGCCCGCTTCATGTGGTAACCTACGAATCGATCCAGTGTTGCATAGTTAAACGCAGTCGATTCATCTTGTAATTTACTTGTTTTAGCCATAGCGTTTACCTGAACTCCGGTGCACGCTTTTCTAAAAATGCCTTCAAGCCTTCTTCAGCATCCGGCGTGGTTTGTGATAACGCGGCCGCAAGTGACTCAGTAAACAAGCCATCACTTTTAGACATATCATTGATACGCGGTATAGATTGAATCATCAGATAGTTAGATAGAGGTGCGTTGCGCGATATTTTACCGGCAAGCGTTTGTGCCAGTGTCAGTGCCTCACCATCTGCCACTGCATAGTGTGTAAGCCCCAGCGCCAGCCCCTCATCGCTATTGTACTTACGGCCTGTAAGCATCATCTCGGTCATTCGGTCCGGACCAAGCAAGCGACCAACGCGTGCCGTAG
This sequence comes from uncultured Granulosicoccaceae bacterium, assembly GCA_938020525.1. Classification (GTDB taxonomy): domain Bacteria; phylum Pseudomonadota; class Gammaproteobacteria; order Granulosicoccales; family Granulosicoccaceae. The sequence goes on from CALIHW010000014.1 coordinate 5,258, forward strand.
CACCACCACCGACAAAAATACCGCGCCTGCCTTCCGGCATTTGAAAGATTGTAGACTTCTCTGCAATGCGTACATGAGTTGATGCGGCGAGCTCGAGCCCACCACCAATAACGGCGCCAAACATTGCAGACACTACAGCTAAACCGCCAAACTGGATTTTCTCCATCACTGCATGCCAGTGACGCGAGTGATACAGGTTTTCCTCTGCTGAGCGATGCACATGCTCTGATAAATCAAGACCGGAACAATAATGCCCGGCAGTACCGGTAAGCACCACCACTCGCACCTCTTTTGGTGGTGCGGTAAAAAACGTATCGATTTGCTGAAGTAAAGCTTCGCACATGGCGTTACGTTTATCAGGCCGATTCATTGTGAGAGTAGCAATCTTATCGGCCACCTCAATAGTCAAAAGATCTGTTTCAGCAGACACTGTTAAATTCCTTAACGAGGGGGTAGACGAACAGCGCCATCAAGTCTGATGGTGTTACCGTTTAGAAATGGATTGGCCACAATTTGTTCTGCCAGCAAGGCGTATTCTTTGGGTTCACCCAGGCGTGCCGGAAACGGAATATCTGACGTGATTTTATCGGTTGTCTCTTTGGGTAAGCCTTCCATCATCGGGGTATTAAATAACCCGGGAGCAATTGCCATCACCCTGACACCGGATCGTGCAAACTCGCGTGCCGCAGGTAAACACATAGAGGCTATGGCACCTTTAGATGCCGCATAAGCGGATTGCCCCAGCTGGCCATCTTCATAAGCGACAGACGAAGTATTGATAATCACACCACGCTCGCCATCATCAAGGGCGTCAAGCTCCATCATGCGGGCCGCTGCATGCGTCATTAGATTGTAGGTACCAAACAGGTTGACGTTCAGGGTACGTTGAAAGACATCAAACGATGGCTTGCGTTCCCGACCCACAATACGTGCAGCCAGCCCAATCCCTGCGCAGCTTACGGCAATACGAGGTACACCCAACTGCGATTCGATGCTGTCTATTGCTTTACCGACAGATTGCTCATCACTGACATCGGTATGCACTGCGACACCGCCAATTTCAGCGGCCACCGATTCCGCTTTTTCACTATCAAAATCCACAATGCCAACTCGAGCACCGAGAGAGGCCAAATGACGAGCGGTGGCTTCTCCCAACCCACTGGCACCACCCGATATCACCGCAACCTGATCTGCAATCTTCATTTATATCTACTTGGGAAACATGATTGTTATATTGTATAACAATATTTTCAGCGACCCAACTAACGATATGGCCACACCGGTTGAAACGTCGAAACAGCTGTTTTGGAATCCTGACTTCACTTACGAACACAGGGATGACGGCACCGTATTGATGAAGCATGTCGATGACTTGCCGGAACATCTGCAGACAATAGCCGGCTATCTCGACAAATGGGCTGATACAACACCAACACAAATCTGGTTGGCAAGACGGGATAAGAATGGCGACTGGGTAAAGATCAATTACCACGACGCCCGAAACAAAGCGCGTGCTATTGGTGCGGCATTACTTAATATGGGTCTTGGTGTAGACAGACCATTAATAATTCTCTCTGAAAACAGCCTGGAACATGCGCTACTCGGTATTGCCTGCGCGTACGTTGGTATTCCCTATGCACCCCTATCCCCGGCCTATTCACTGTTGTCAGAAGATGCTGTAAAAGCCGCCAGAATATTCGAGCTATTGAATCCCGGAGCAGTTTTTGCCGATGATGGTGAAGCGTTTACCGTTGCATTGTCTAAAGTATCACCAGATCAATGTAAGATAATCAACGTGCAGAATCTTGTAGCTGGCGCTGTTGATTTTGACTCGTTACTACATCATGACGTGGCAATCGCTGCGCATGCAAGAGCAACACTTACACCTGATACTGTAGTCAAGTACCTGTTTACTTCCGGCTCTACTGGGTCACCGAAAGCAGTTATCAATACTAACCGTATGATTTGTTCCATGCAGGCCATGGTTCGCGACTGCTACCGTTTTTTGGAACATCATCCGCCGGTCGTGCTCGACTGGTTACCCTGGAACCATACCGCTGCCGGTAATAAAGTGTTCTACCTGGTCCTGACCAACGGTGGCACCTACTACATTGATGATGGTCGTCCTGTGGCGGGTAAGTTTGATGAAACACTGCGTAATCTGCGTGAGATTGCCTGCACCTGGTATTTCACGGTGCCCGTTGGTTACGACTTGCTGGTGCAGTCGCTCGAAAAAGACACAGAACTTGCCAGTCACTTCTACTCAAAGCTCGATATGCTTTTTTATGCAGGTGCCGGTATGGCACAACATACCTGGACGGCATTGATGCAGATTGGCAAAGAGGTGACCGGCAGAGATATTCTATTGGCAACCGGGCTGGGTTCTACTGAGACCGCACCGTTTGCATTGGCCTGGACAGAGCTTGAACAAACTGCTGGCAATGTCGGTGTACCGTCTCGCGGGTTAACCATGAAACTGGTACCGACAGACGGCAAGCTTGAAGTACGGTTAAAGGGTCCCTCCATTACGCCTGGCTACTATGCAGAGCCGGAACTCACTGCCGAGGTGTTCGATGAGGAAGGCTTTTATTGTCTCGGAGATGCATTACGACCGGCAAACCTGGATGATTTCTCGCGTGGGTTCTATTTCGACGGGCGCCTGGCAGAAAACTTTAAACTCGCGACCGGCACCTGGGTCGCCTGCGGTGCGGTACGAACAAGCCTTGTTGATGCACTAGGTGGCCTTGCAAGAGATGCTGTTATCGTTGGTGAAAACCAGAGTGAGCTTGGAGCTTTATTGCTGCTATCAAATACAGCGCTGGAAATGCCAGACACACAGCTGCAGAAAGCATTAACAGAAAAGCTGACACAGGCTGCTGCTAATGCTTCAGGATCCGCGAGCCGGGTATCGCGCGCTACGGTGTTACACGCTACACCCAGCCTCGACAAGGGAGAGATCACAGAAAAAGGCAGCCTTAATCAGCGGGCACTCAGAAACAACTACGAGGCCCTTATAGAAAAACTGTACGCTTCAGAAGGTGAGGTTTATGTTGTGTAATTGCCTCAGAGCACCATTGAACCAATGACTGATAAGTAGCAAAGTAGTTGAAAGCAAACATCAAGTGAGCGCTCGAAGCGAAATTCCCGCACAACACACTAGGAGCTTGTCCGAGAATGAATGATCTACTGCGAAAGCGATCTTTTGGCCAGCTATTGCGATCGATATCGTTAAATATGAATGACTATTCGTCTCAATCGATCGAAATATCTGACTC
>CALIHW010000015.1 GCA_938020525.1 uncultured Granulosicoccaceae bacterium
GAGATGGTGATGCCGGGAGACAATATCAAGCTAGATGTAGAGCTGATAGCCCCAATCGCGATGGAAGAAGGTCTTCGATTTGCGATCCGCGAAGGTGGCCGAACTGTCGGCGCCGGCGTTGTCTCAAAGATACACGCATAAGAGTAAGGAATAGAACATGGCCGTCTCACCGACCCAAACCATACGCATCAGACTGAAAGCTTTTGATCACCGTCTGATCGACAAGTCTGCACGGGAAATCCTTGAGACTGCCAAGCGCACTGGTGCGCGTGTGCTAGGTCCAATTCATCTGCCAACGAAGAAAGAGCGTTTTACTATCCTGGTCTCTCCGCACGTCAATAAAGACGCGCGGGATCAGTACGAAATACGAACGCACAAGCGTTTGATGGACATTGTTGACCCAACAGACAAGACAGTCGATGCGCTGATGAAGCTCGATCTTGCTGCCGGTGTTGACGTACAAATTAAGCTTAGCTAGGAATCTCCACTGGCCTTAAATTAAATTAAGGCCAAGTTAACTTCCGAGCGTGACAGGATTGTATACATCCTGCTATACTGGGCGGCTAGCTGTAGAAGAATCCTTCCTGATGGTTGCATGACCCTCTGTAACAGAGTGCGTGCGACCGTTTTATATTGGAGAACACTAATGACGATGGGCATTGTCGGTCGCAAGGCCGGTATGACTCGCGTTTTTGACGACGCTGGTAATGCTGTCTCGGTAACAGTGGTGCAGGTTGCACCCAACCGGGTGACGGCTGTGCGTACCGTTGAGAAAGACGGCTACTCTGCTATGCAGGTTACCTCAGGTAAGCGCCGCGCCTCTTTGTTAAATAAAGCAGAGACCGGGCATTTCAAGGCGTGCGGTGTCGAAGCCGGAAAAGGTCTGCGGGAATTCCGCACTGAAGGCACTAACGATGACATCGAAGTCGGTGACGAGTTCGGCGTGGATCGGTTTGAAGCTGGTCAAAAGGTTGACGTGAGCGGCGTGACCATCGGTAAAGGCTTTGCCGGTGGCGTGAAGCGACATAACTTTAAAATGCAGGATGCGACTCACGGTAACTCTGTGTCTCACCGTGCACCGGGTTCCATTGGTCAAAACCAGACGCCTGGTCGTGTATTCAAGGGTAAGCGAATGGCGGGTCACATGGGCGCGGTAAGACGCACTCAACAGAACCTTGAAGTTGTGCGTGTAGATATTGAGCGGCAACTGCTTTTGATAAGCGGCAGCGTGCCAGGTTCAAAAGGTAGCGAAGTGATTGTGAAGCCTTCAATGAAAGCGAAGGACAGCAAGCTCGCAACCAAAGCGGAATTAGAAGAAAAGAAAGCCGCGGCAGCTGACGCAGCAGCAGATAATGCTGGTGACCAGGCAGCCGAAAATTCGGCTAGCGAAGAATAGAGTCGACTATGGAATTGCAAGCTAAAACAGGTGCAGCAGTAACCGTCTCTGATGACGTGTTCGGCGCGCCATACAACGAGACGCTGGTACATCAGGTTGTGAATGCCTATATGGCAGGCGCACGCTCTGGTAACAGTGCCCAGAAGACTCGCTCTCAGGTGCGCGGTGGTGGTGCCAAGCCATGGCGTCAGAAGGGAACTGGTCGTGCACGTGCCGGTACTATTCGCAGCCCAATCTGGCGTGCTGGTGGTGTTACGTTCGCTTCTTCTAAGCGTGACTACAGTCAAAAGGTCAACAAGAAAATGTATCGCGCTGCGATGCGGTCTGTTTTCTCCGAGCTTGCTCGCAGTGGTCGTTTGACAGTTGTTGATTCAATTCCAGTTTCTGCACCGAAGGCGAAAGAACTTCGCACTGCAATGAAAGACTGGGATCTTGCTGATGCACTGATCATCGATGCTGGTGTTAATGACAATCTGCATCTTGCAGGTCGTAACTTCCCGAATGTCTCGACTACTGATGTTGAAGGCATTAACCCCTGGATCATGCTGCGTCATAACAATGTTGTGATGACATCAGAAGCGGTTAAGAAAGTTGAGGAGCGTTTGGCATGAATGAAGAACGCATGTACAACGTGTTGCTGGCACCGGTAGTGTCTGAAAAGACTTCTATGCAGGCTGAGCTTGCAGGGCAACATACTTTCAAAGTTGAGCCAACTGCTACCAAGCTTGAAGTGAAGAACGCTATCGAAAAGCTGTTTAAGGTAGATGTCGTATCAGTACGCATCGCCAACATCAAAGGCAAAGTTAAGGTTCGTGGCCAGACAATCGGCCGTCGTCCAACTACCCGTAAAGCAATCGTTCGTCTGGCTGAAGGTCAGGATATCGATTACATGGGTATTGAGAGCTAAACGCAATGGCACTGCATAAAACAAAACCAACATCGCCGGGTCGCCGCTTTCAGGTACGAGTGGTCAACAACGAGCTGCATAAAGGCGGCCCGTGGGAACCACTGCTGGCAAAGAAATCCAAGTCTGGCGGTCGTAACTCTGCTGGTCGCATTACTGTTCGCCACATTGGTGGTGGTCACAAGCAGCGCTACCGCATTATTGATTTCAAGCGTAACAAAGACGGCATACCCGCAGTTGTAGAACGCATTGAATATGATCCCAATCGTACTGCACACATTGCACTATTAAAGTATGCGGATGGTGAGCGTACCTACGTGATTGCTACTAACAAGCTTGCTACCGGTGACACTGTGCTTTCGGGCCGTGAAGCACCAATCAAGCCTGGTAATACATTGCCACTTTCAAACATCCCTGTTGGTACAACCGTACACTGCATTGAGCTCAAGCCTGGAAAAGGTGCTCAGATGGCACGTAGTGCAGGTGCTGCAGTTCAGTATGTTGCCCGTGAAGGTTCATACGCTACGTTGAGACTGCGTTCTGGTGAGATGCGTAAAGTACTGGTCGATTGCCGCGCAACGATTGGTGAAGTCAGTAATGGCGAGCACTCTCTTCGCAAGCTGGGTAAAGCCGGTGCCAAGAGATGGCGCGGTGTTCGACCTACCGTTCGCGGTGTTGCGATGAACCCGGTTGATCACCCGCATGGTGGTGGTGAAGGTCGTACTTCAGGTGGTCGTCATCCGGTCAGCCCGACTGGTGTACCGACCAAAGGTTACAAAACAAGATCTAACAAACGTACGAACAATCTTATTGTTCGTCGCCGTAAGGCCAAGTAGAGCTAACCCGGTAAGAGTTAACAGAGAGAGCTAACAGTGCCACGTTCACTAAAGAAAGGACCTTTCATCGATCATCACCTGGTAAAAAAGGTTGATGAAGCGGTGGCTGCAAACAGTAAGAAGCCAATCAAGACATGGTCGCGTCGTTCGATGATCAGTCCTGAAATGGTAGGTCTTACTATCGCTGTTCATAACGGGCGTCAACATGTGCCTGTACTGATCAGTGAAAACATGGTTGGTCACAAGTTGGGTGAGTTCTCTCTGACTCGCACCTATCGTGGCCACGTTGCGGATAAGAAGGCGCGATAGGATTATGGGTACCACAGCAAAATTACGTCACGCGCGTATTTCACCTCAAAAGGTTCGACTGGTCGCTGATCAGGTTCGTGGCCTTGAAGTTGAGAAAGCGTTAGAGATTTTAACTTTCAGCAATAAGAAGGCTTCTGATCTTGTGAAAGGTGTTCTTGATTCAGCGATCGCCAATGCAGAACACAACGACGGTGCAGACATCGATGAGCTCAAGGTCTCTGCGATCATGGTAGATGCAGGTCCAACAATGAAGCGTATTCAGCCACGAGCCAAGGGCCGTGCAAACAGAATTTTAAAGCGCACCAGCCACATTACTGTGGAAGTGGGAGAGTAAGTCATGGGTCAGAAAGTCCATCCGATCGGTATTCGTCTGGGAATCTCTGCAGACTGGAACTCCACCTGGTATGCAAACAGTCAGGACTACGCCAATTATCTGAATGAAGATATGGCGGTACGGAAGTACCTGAAGAAGAAGCTGGCACATGCTTCTGTCAGCCGTATTCAGATTGACCGTCCCTCACGTGCGGTAGTCATCACCGTTCACACTGCCCGTCCCGGTATTGTTATCGGTAAGAAGGGTGAAGATATCGAAAAGCTGCGTCGCGTTATAGCGCCAATGCTTGATATGAACATCAACAACGTCAAGATCAACGTATCTGAGATACGTAAGCCAGAGCTTGATGCACAGTTGGTTGCAGAAGGTGTGGCGCAGCAGCTTGAAAGACGTGTCATGTTTCGTCGTGCGATGAAGCGTGTACTGACTAACACAATGCGCCTTGGTGCACGTGGTGTGAAGATCGCGGTCTCAGGTCGTTTAAATGGTGCTGAAATCGCACGTCGCGAGTGGTACCACGACGGTCAGGTTCCCCTGCATACGCTACGCGCAGACATCGACTACGGTGTCGCCGAAGCCCATACTACCTACGGCGTTATCGGTATAAAAGTATGGATTTGTAAAGGCGAAGTTTTTGACTTCGACGATGTCCGTGGTGGCGAATCAAAGGATTCGAAAGGCCAGGGAGGCAACCAAGGTCAACCCAAGCAATCAAAGCAGCCTGCTAAGCAGCCTGCTGCCAGCGCTTGATTCCGGATTAAGACATGTTACAACCAAAACGTACAAAATTCAGAAAGCAGCACAAGGGGCGTAATCGCGGCCTTGCGCAGTCTGGTAACAAAGTCAGCTTCGGCGAGTATGGTTTAAAAGCCACTGCACGCGGTCGCATTACGGCGCGGCAGATTGAATCGGCTCGTCGTGCAATGACCAGACACGTGAAACGTGGCGGCAAGATCTGGATCAGAATCTTCCCTGACACACCTATCACCAAGAAGCCTATCGAAGTTCGAATGGGTAAAGGTAAGGGTAACGTCGAGTACTGGGTAGCCAAGATTCAACCAGGCAAAGTGCTTTATGAAATGGAAGGTGTAAGCGAAGAGATTGCTCGTGAAGCTTTTTCCCGCGCTGCAGCTAAACTGCCGGTACAAACAGCATTTGTCGTGAGGACTGTAGCGTAATGAAAGCCACAGAATTGCGTGAAAAGCAGATCGACGATCTGGAAAAAGAATTAGTAGCACTGCGTAAAGAACAATTTAACCTGCGTATGTTGCAGGGTTCGGGGCAGGTGGTGCGTCCACACCTGTTTGGTCAGGCGAGAAAAAACATTGCACGAGTTAAAACTGTGATTGCTCAGAAGCAGGCAGAACAGCAGAAGGCGGATGTCTCATGAGTGAACAACAAGCCCCACTGCAGCGTACCGTTATCGGTCGCGTTGTGAGCAACAAGATGGATAAGTCCGGCACTGTATTGGTTGAGCGTCGTGTACGTCATCCGATGTACGGTAAGTTCATTACCCGCTCCAGCAAGTATCGTTTTCATGATGATGCCAATGAAACAAACATTGGTGACACTGTGCGGATCAAGTCTTGTCGTCCTTTATCAAAGACCAAGTCCTGGACCCTCGACGAGATCATCACTAAAGCTATTTAAGCTTTAGTTGAGTAACTGAGAATAAAACAATGATTCAGATGCAAACCGTTTTGAATGCCGCAGACAACAGCGGTGCCAGAAGCGTCCAGTGCATCAAAGTGCTTGGCGGGTCACGCCGTCGTTATGCACGAGTGGGCGATGTCATAAAGGTGAGCATTAAAGATGCCATTCCTCGCGGTAAGGTGAAGAAGGGTGAGGTTTATAACGCAGTCGTTGTTCGTACTGCAAAAGCGGTTCGCAGACCAGATGGCTCTGCTATTCGTTTTGATGGAAATGCAGCGGTGCTATTGAACGCCAAACTTGAGCCAATCGGTACTCGAATCTTTGGGCCTGTGACTCGTGAACTGCGTTCTGAGAAGTTCATGAAAATTATTTCACTTGCACCTGAAGTGCTCTAGCTGACTGTCGGATAACAAGACAATGCGCAAAATTTCAACAGGTGACGACGTAATCGTTGTTACAGGAAAAGACAAAGGTCGTCGCGGTACAGTGCGACAGATTATTGAAGATAAAGCAGTCGTTGACGGTGTTAACGTTGCTCGAAAGCATCAGAAAGGCAACCCGAATTCGGGTGTGGCTGGTGGAATTATCGATAAGGAAATGCCTATCGATCTTTCAAATCTGATGGTTTTTAACCCGGCGACGGGCAAAGGCGATCGAGTGGGTTTCAAGACCCTTGATGATGGCAAGAAAGTACGCATATTTAAATCTAATGGTGAAACTGTTTAGGCGGCCGCAAGGTTGACCAGGCTCCCGAACAGTACACAGAGCAGAAAATACAAATGACCAGGTTGGAACAGACATATAAAGACACAATTGTGCCGGCATTAACTGAAAAGTTCGGCTACAAGAGTGCTATGGAAGTACCACGACTTCAAAAGATCACCCTGAACATGGGGCTCGGCGAGGCTGTTGGTGACAAGAAGATTGTCGAAAAAGCAACTAGCGATCTTGCCACTATTACCGGGCAAAAGCCGGTGGTTTGTCTGGCACGTAAGTCTATTGCGGGTTTTAAAATCAGAGACGAAATGGCAATCGGCACCAAGGTAACTCTGCGTCGTGCGCATATGTATGAATTTCTGGATCGTTTGATCACGATTGCTATGCCGCGTATTCGCGATTTTCGTGGCGTCAGTGCAAAGGCGTTTGATGGTCGTGGTAACTATTCAATGGGTGTGAAGGAACAGATAATTTTCCCCGAGATCGACTACGACAAGATCGATGCAATCCGTGGAATGGATATCACTTTCACTACTTCTGCTAAAACAGATGATGAGGCACGTGAGTTGTTGAGAAATTTCAATTTCCCGTTCCGTCAGCAAGGCGGTAATAGCTAATGGCTAAGAAATCAATGATAGCGCGTGAAGTTAAGCGCACCAAACTGACAGCGCGCCACGCAGAGAAACGTGAAAAGCTGCGTGAGATTCTGAAATCAGAAACTGCTGACTACGACGAAAAGATGCTTGCATCGCGTCAGCTTCAGATGTTGCCAAGAGATTCCAGCAAAATTCGTGGTCGCAATCGTTGTCGTGAGACGGGCCGTCCTCACGGCTATTACAGAAAATTTGGTCTTGCCAGAAATAAACTGCGTGAAGCTGCAATGCGTGGTGATATTCCTGGTTTATCCAAGGCGAGTTGGTAGGAGAATAATATGAGTATGTCTGATCCAATCGCCGATATGTTGACCCGCATTCGTAACGGTCAAATGGCGCGCAAGGTTGCAGTGACTATGCCTGCGTCTAAAACGAAAACTTCAATTGCTAAAGTACTTCACGATGAAGGCTATATTAGCGGCTACAACCAGGAAGAAGTAGATGGCAAGCCTGCGTTGAAGGTAAATCTGAAGTACTACGAGAACGCTCCGGTTATCGGCAAGATTGAACGTGTCAGTCGTCCGGGACTGCGTATCTACAAGAACAAAGATGAGTTGCCTCAGGTTCTGGGTGGTCTGGGTGTAGCGATTATTTCAACGTCCAAAGGTGTAATGGCGGACGCTGCAGCAAGACAAGCAGGCGAGGGCGGTGAAGTCCTTTGCTACGTTTCTTAATTGATACGCGCATAAGGTAAAGAGAAAACTATGTCACGTGTAGCGAATCAACCAGTAACGATACCTGGTGGTGTCGAAGTACAGGTAAACGGTCAGAAAGTGGCTGCCAAAGGTCCTAAAGGAAATAGCGAGATCGAAGTGAACGGTCTGGTTAGTGTCGCGATGGAAGACGGTAGCTTGAAAGTTGCCAGCAATGACTCTGAAAAGAAATCAATTGCGATGGCGGGCACAATGCGCGCACTCTTGAATAACCTGGTCGTTGGTGTGAATGACGGCTTTGAAAAGAAGCTTGAGCTCAGAGGCGTTGGTTATCGTGCCCAGGCTCAAGGTAACAAACTGAATCTGACACTGGGTTTTTCTCACCCGGTAGTGCATGACATCCCTGAAGGCGTGAAGGTTGAAACACCATCACAGACTGAGGTTGTTGTAACAGGAATCAGCAAACAGGCGGTTGGGCAGGTAGCAGCAGATATTCGCTCTTATCGTCCACCAGAGCCATATAAAGGTAAGGGTGTTCGCTACGTCGGTGAGCATGTAGTGATGAAAGAAGCCAAGAAGAAATAGAGTCGAATTGATGAAAACCGATAAGAAAACTTCAAGGTTACGTCGCGCCAAGCGCACACGTGCGAAGATCCGTCAGTTAGGTGCTCCACGCCTGACTGTACATCGGACCTCGAAGCATATGTATGCGCAGGTAATCGATAACGAAGGCAAAGTGGTAGCTAACGCCTCTACGCAGCAGAAAGATGTTGCCAGCGGTTTCAGTTACTCCGGCAACGTTGATGCGGCTAAAGTGGTAGGCAAGACAATCGGCGAGAGAGCAACTGCAGCTGGCATTTCGGAAGTTGCGTTTGACCGCTCCGGTTTTCAGTACCACGGCAGAGTGAAAGCGCTGGCTGATGCTGCGCGCGAAGCCGGCCTGAAGTTCTAGACAGCCAGCAAAGACAACAGTTTTAGGAACAAATTAAAGATGGCACAGAACGATCACAATCAACCAGCTGATGGCCTTATTGAAAAGCTTGTCGCGGTAAACCGTGTTGCCAAGGTAATCAAAGGTGGTCGCCAGTTCGGCTTCACTGCTTTGACAGTAGTCGGTGACGGTGAAGGCCGGGTTGGCTTCGGTTATGGTAAAGCTCGCGAAGTTCCAGTTGCTATTCAAAAAGCAATGGAGAAAGCGCGTAAGAACATGAGCACAGTAGCGCTGAGTGACGGAACACTGCAATACGCGTTAAACGGACGTCACGGTGCGGCACGTGTGTACATGCAGCCAGCTTCTGAGGGTACAGGCATCATTGCCGGTGGCCCGATGCGCGCTGTGTTCGAAGCAGTAGGTGTTCGCAACGTACTGGCAAAGATTAACGGTTCAAACAATCCGATCAATGTTGTTCGGGCAACCATCCAGGGGCTAAATGCAATGCAGTCTCCTGAAAGTGTTGCTGCCAAGCGCGGCAAGTCGGTTGATGAAATCGCAAGCCAAACAAACGGTTGATATCAATGGCTGATAAAAAAATCAAAGTAACCATGGTGCGTAGCGCCAATGGTCGCTTAAAGAAACATCAGGCTTGCGCCCGCGGACTCGGTTTGCGTCGCATGCACCAAACGGTAGAAGTCATCGATACACCAGAGAATCGTGGGATGGTCAACAAGATCTCCTACATGCTCCGTGTAGAAGAGGCGTAGAGAATACTCATGCATCTTAATGATCTAAAACCTGCTGCGGGAAGCAGAAAGCCGGCTAAGCGGGTCGGACGTGGTATTGGTTCCGGTCTTGGGAAGACTGGTGGCCGTGGCCACAAAGGTCAGCACTCGCGTTCGGGTGGTTATCACAAGGTGGGTTTTGAAGGCGGTCAAATGCCTATTCAACGCCGATTGCCTAAGTTCGGTTTTACGTCTCGGATGGGCCGCTATGTTGCTGAAGTTCGTTTGTCCGAGCTTGCCAAGGTTGACGGTGATATCACTATTGAGTCGTTGATGGCGGCAGGTGTTGTACCTGCTCAAACCAAAAAGGCGAAAGTAATCTTGTCCGGTGAGGTAACCAAGGCCTTCAACTTGAAAGGTGTGGTTGCAACCGCTGGCGCTGCTAAAGCGATTGAAGCTGCTGGTGGCACCATTTCTAATGATTCTGGTAGTAAAGATTCCAGCTCAAAAGATTCCAGCTCAGCTGAGAAAGGCGGAGAATAAACAGTGGCTACTGCGGCAGCATCACTAGGTGGCATAGGACAGTCTTCCGAGCTTCGGCAGCGACTGTGGTTCGTGCTGCTTGCCTTGGTGATCTTTCGTATTGGTACCCACATCACTATACCGGGCGTTGACCCGAATGTGATGGCAGCGTTGTTTGAACAACAGCGTGGCGGCATCCTCGATATGTTCAACATGTTCGGTGGTGGGGCGTTGAGTCGTATGTCTCTCTTTGCACTCGGTGTTATGCCGTATATTTCTGCGTCGATCATCATGCAGTTGTTAACTCACGTTGTGCCATCTCTTGAGCAACTTCGTAAAGAAGGTGAGAGTGGTCGTAAGACGATTTCCAAGTACACACGCTACGGCACGCTGATCCTTGCCTCCGTACAGGCTGTGGGTGTTTGTGTTGCGTTGCAGTCGCAGCAAGCTGGTGGTGCACCGCTGGTCTACTTTGGCGGTGTAGGTTTCATCCTTACCGGTGCGATTAGTCTGGTAACCGGAACAATGTTCCTGATGTGGCTGGGTGAGCAGGTAACAGAGCGCGGTATTGGTAACGGTATTTCGATTCTGATTTTCGCAGGGATTGTTTCAGGGTTGCCGGCTGCTATCGGCGGTACGCTGGAACTGGCAAGAACCGGTGAGCTGTCTTCACTGATCATTTTGATTCTGGTGATTCTGACGGTTGCGGTCACAGCATTTGTGATTTTTGTGGAGCGCGGGCAACGTCGAATTACAGTAAACTATGCCAAGCGTCAGCAGGGTCGCAAGATGGTTGGTGGCCAACAAAGCCATTTGCCGTTGAAACTAAATATGGCCGGTGTAATACCGCCGATTTTTGCATCAAGTATTATTTTGTTTCCAGCCACTCTGGGCGATTTTGCGTCAAACGCTGCAGGTGTGGGCTGGTTACAGAGCATTGTTTCTGCATTGCAGCCGGGGCAGCCGCTCTATGTGATGTTGTACGCAGCAGCGATTATTTTCTTCTGCTTCTTCTATACCTCTCTTGTGTTCAATGCTCGGGAGACTGCAGATAATCTGAAGAAATCCGGTGCATTTATTCCGGGCATCCGACCAGGCGAGCAAACCGCACGTTACATAGACGGTGTTCTAACTCGGCTGACTTTGATAGGGGCCATGTACATCACGCTGGTGTGCCTGCTGCCTGAATTTTTGATTTTATGGTGGAACGTACCGTTCTACTTTGGCGGTACGTCATTGCTGATCATTGTTGTGGTGATCATGGACTTTATCGCTCAAGCGCAAGCTCACATGATGAGCAACCAGTACGACAGCCTCCTGAAAAAGGCCAACCTGAAAGGTGGTTCGAAGAAGGGCGGTGGTAAGAAGTCTGGTAAAGATAAAGCCTAGTTAAAGGTAAATGGGACAGTTATGAAAGTTAGAGCTTCTGTAAAAAAGATTTGCCGTAACTGCAAAGTAATCAAGCGGCATGGCGTAATTCGGGTGATCTGTTCATCGGATCCTCGTCACAAGCAAAGGCAGGGTTAATAGTGGTTATCATGATGAAAGGCAGCTTCTAGATGGCACGTATCGGTGGAATAAATATCCCGGTCAACAAGCACACCTGGGTGGCTTTGACCTCTATATACGGTATCGGTCGCACCACAGCATACAAGGTGTGTGCAGGCGCTGGCGTGGATCCAACTGTCAAAGTTAAAGATCTCGCCGAACCGCAGGTTGAAGATCTGCGAACTGAAGTTGGCAAACTCACGATCGAAGGTGACCTTCGCCGTGATGTAAGCATGAACATCAAACGCCTGATGGACCTGGGCAGCTATCGCGGTATTCGCCATCGTCGAGGACTACCGATGCGCGGCCAGCGTACACAAACGAATGCTCGTACCCGTAAGGGTCCGCGTCGTCCGATTAAGCGTTAGGCTGAAGCGGACTTTTAGAGAAAACATATGGCTCAGAAAACGACCAAAAAGAAGCCGAATCGCGTTGTTACCGACGGTATCGCGCACATTCACGCATCTTTTAACAATACCATCGTGATGATCACTGATCGTCAGGGTAACGCTCTGTCATGGGCAACTGCGGGCGGTTCCGGTTTTCGCGGATCACGCAAAAGCACACCGTTTGCAGCTCAGGTTGCGGCGGAACGTGCTGGTGCGGTTGCGGCTGAGTATGGCATGAAGAATCTTGATGTGAAAGTCAAAGGCCCGGGGCCTGGACGTGACTCTGCTGTGCGTTCATTGAATGCATCAGGCTTCAAAATTACAAACATCATTGATGTTACTCCAATACCACATAACGGATGTCGGCCGCCTAAGCGCCGACGCGTCTAGGAGCGGTCAATGGCTAGATACATAGGTCCAAAATGTAAGCTGAGTCGACGTGAAGGTACTGACCTGTACCTGAAGTCCGGCATACGTCCTCTTGATTCCAAGTGCAAGCTTGAAACTCCTCCAGGGCAGGCCGGAGCGAGCGGTAAGCGCGCGCGTCTTTCAGACTACGCACTTCAGTTGCGTGAAAAGCAGAAGCTTCGCCGCATCTATGGTGTGCTCGAGCGTCAGTTTCGCAACTACTACAAAGAAGCTGCAAGAATAAAAGGCTCTACCGGTGAAAACCTGTTGGGCTTGCTCGAAGGTCGTCTCGACAATGTGGTTTACCGAATGGGTTTTGGTGCCACTCGTGCAGAAGCGCGACAACTGGTAGCTCATAAAGCAATTCTGGTTGACGGACAAACCGTGAATATTCCTTCTTATCAGGTTAAGCCCAATCAGGTTATCGGTATTCGCGAGCGTGCCAAGAAGCAGGCTCGAATTACTGATGCTATCCAGCTTGCCAAGCAGCGCACGGTACCGGGCTGGATTGAAGTTGATGAGAAGAAAATGGAAGGAACATTGAAGTCCCTGCCAGACCGCAGTGATCTGCCAGCAGAAATTAACGAATCACTAGTTGTGGAACTGTACTCGAAGTAACCCTTGTTACTGACGTAATAGAACTACAATAAAAGAGATTAAGGCTATGGGTGCGATGCAAACAGAATTTCTAAAACCAAGAATTGTCGATGTATCAGCGACAAACGACTGCCATGCCAAAGTAACGCTTGAGCCATTAGAGCGGGGTTTCGGCCACACCTTGGGTAACGCGCTGCGACGTATCCTGCTGTCTTCTATGCCGGGTGCCGCAGTTGTTGAAGCAGAGATTGAAGGTGTGCTGCATGAGTACACTACCATTGAAGGTGTGCAGGAAGATGTATTGGATATCCTGCTCAACCTGAAAGAAGTAGCGATTGTGCTGCACACAAAAGAAGAGGCCAATCTGACTCTTAAAAAGAAAGGCCCTGGTGTTGTTACCGCAGCGGATATCACTGTAGATCATGACGTCGAGATCAAGAATCCGGAAAAAGTCATCTGCAACCTGACCAAGAATGGCGAAATCTCAATTAATATGAGAGCACGCAGCGGTCGTGGTTATGAGCCTGCAACTCAGCGCACGATGGCAGAAGGTGAGAATCGGCCAATTGGTGCATTGCAACTGGATGCGTCATTCAGCCCGGTTTCAAAGGTTGCCTACAACGTAGAGAGTGCTCGTGTAGAGCAGCGTACTGACCTCGACAAGCTGATTATCGATCTTGAGACCAATGGCACGATTGATCCGGAAGAGGCTATTCGTAAAGCCGCGACCATTCTGCAGGAGCAGCTGGCCGTATTTGTTGAGCTTGAAGCTGAGACTGGTGAAGAGAAAGTCGATGAAACCACCTCTGATATTGATCCAATCCTGCTGCGTCCGGTTGATGATCTTGAGCTGACTGTGCGTTCTGCGAACTGTCTGAAAGCTGAGAACATCTACTATATCGGTGATCTGATTCAGCGCACTGAGGTTGAGCTTCTGAAGACGCCAAACCTCGGTAAGAAATCACTTACTGAAATAAAAGACGTACTGGCCCAGCAAGCGTTGTCACTGGGTATGCGCCTTGAAAACTGGCCGCCACCAGAACTTGCGCGTCCGCGCGGCGATGGCCTTAAATAGCTATAAGCAGTAAACGAATTTAAGGCTGAACGTTTGAGATCAGCCTGAACCAAACAGATTAAGGGTACGAGATGCGACACGGTAAAAGTGGTCGAAAACTAAATCGGAACAGCAGTCATCGAAAAGCGATGTACAAGAACATGGCTGCTTCTTTCCTGACTCACGAAGCAATCAAAACCACTTTGCCCAAGGCGAAGGAACTTCGTAAAGTAGTGGAGCCTTTGATCACAAGAGCTGGTGACGACTCTGTGGCTAATCGTCGTCTTGCTTTTTCGCGTCTGCGCGACAAAGAAGCTGTTGGCAAGTTGTTCACTGAGCTTGGCCCGAGATTTAAAGCGCGCCCAGGTGGATATACTCGCATACTTAAGTGTGGATTCAGACCTGGGGACAAAGCGCCAATGGCCATTATTGAGCTAGTGGAAAAGTCGGAGCCTGTTGCGGAATAGCGACAGTTTACTTCTCCAAAATTTTTTCGAAAAGGCTCTGATTTCAGAGCCTTTTTTTTTGATGTTTTAAATGTTTTAAAATGAATGTTTGTTGCCGGTTGGTGTGACACTCAGAGTACTAGCTGCACTTATACGCACACGACAGTTAGTAGAGTTGTTGTTGCAAGTCCGTAGGGTGGTATAAGCCGGAGGCGCATCCACTTTCCTATCATTGGTGGATGTGCTGTCGTTTATGACAAAAAAGTCGATTAATAAAAGTGCTTTATTTTTACCAGACTGTTTTATGGTTTCATCAGCACATTGTTGCTCAATAGCGTTGGCAATTTTTAGTGGCTGAGTAAGCGTGAAAAATATCCGTATCTGTCTGATGTGTTGAGCTAAATGACCCGAATTAGGCGTGGCATCGCATTGGCTGCGACAATTATCGCATCCAGTATGGGTTTTATCGATGGTACGATTGTGCATATCGCACTACCCAGTATTCAACGCGATCTCGGTGCAAGCTTTGCTCAACTCCAGTGGGTCGTTAATGCCTATTTGCTGGCGCTTTGCGCTTTGATGGTTATCAGTGGTGCACTCGGTGATAGATACGGCCCCAGGCGTGTATTTTTAGTTGGGATTGTGAGTTTTACGATTTCCTCGGCTGCCTGTGCAGCAGCAATAGATAGCCAATGGTTGATAGTCGCCAGATCGTTGCAGGGCATTGGTGCCGCACTCATGCTGCCGCAGTCTATGTCGATTATCGCAAGATTATATCCGCCAGAAAAAAGAGGCCGAGCTGTTGGAATATGGTCAGCATGTGCCTCAGCGTCGGCGGCAGCCGGTCCGGTTGTAGGAGGTTTACTGGTTGATAGCGGGGGATGGCCGTTTGCTTTTTGGATCAACATACCTCTTGGTATGCTCGCCTTGGCCTTGACACTCTATGCTGTACCACCCGGGAATGATCGCAAGAAAGTACCGCTCGACTGGCAGGGTGCAGCGTTACTGGTTACGGGGCTTGGTGCACTGGTATTTGCGACGATCAATCTTTCTATTTATCCGGCTACTACCTTAAACGTCTGGCCTGGTTGGGTGGTCGGTATGCTGGCCATGGGTATGTTTGTCTGGTGGGAACAACGTGTCAATGCACCGATATTACCTGCACACTTTGTGGCTAACCGCGAATTCGTTCTATTGAACATTTATTGTTTAACGGTATTTGCGGCATTCGCGTCGGTTTTGTTTTTAGTACCCTATTTGATGATCACTTCACTTGGCTTGTCTACATCAATTGCTGCGTTGAACATGTTGCCGCTTGGCGTCTGTATCAGTTTAATGGCGTGGCCGGTGGGAAGGTGGGCTGACCGGGTTGGTTATCGTATTCCGATGATATGCGGGGCCGTCGGTATTACAATCGCGACCGCTTCCGCTGGTTTAATTATTCTGTTGCGTACACCTTGGTCGGGTGCGATTGTGATGGCAGCGCTTGGAATTACCGCCGGACTGATGGTGACGCCGTTAACAACCGGCGTACTGAACAGTGTTGACACTGAGGAGAGTGGGTTAGCCTCCGGAATTAACCATGCGGTCAGTCGTATAGGAAATCTACTTTCGATAGCGCTGGTAGGTGTGGCTCTGGCATTGCGGTACAAACATCATCTTGGTGATGCCCTTAGCGCTGCAGTGCCTGATGATGAGCAGCTCGCGCTTATCGAACCTCTTGCCTATCAAGCTGCTGATACTTTGGCTCAGGCAGATTTAAGCGAATTACCTGCTAATCTTGAAGTAGTGGCCAGAGAAGCGCTGACTTATTCATTAGATAAAGCTTTCATAGAAGTGATGGTGGCAGCGAGTTTGTGTTCTTGCGTTGCGGCCATTTGTGCGTTCAAACTTTCTGAACACAGCGCTGACTAGTGTGCTGCGCGGTAACAGACTTTTCACAGTCGTCACAGCAAGGCTAAGTATTGCAGCCATAGTAGTGCCTGCATCGAACTAAATATCGTCAATAATGGTAAACGCAGCTATGGCAGCTGTGACTAAGACCCGTACTACCGAACTTTCTAAACAGCCACTCATATGCTATGTCCAAACCCCGGTTTGTATAACCCGGATATTGTGTGAATTGCATCACGTGCACAGCGTTAAGCAATCGATGTTACGCGACATGTAATTGTATGTGTGTTTCATATGTGTGACATGCGAGCCAAATTGTTCTTACTCTGTCAGTTAGTATCCGCAGAAAATGCCCAGCTCGAATTTATTGCATCAAAAGAATGCAACTAAAGGCAGGCTCTCCCACTCGTAGGAGAGAGAAGCGATAAAAACGGTACTCATCACACAAGTAGAATGCATATCAATGGCTAACAAGTCTTATTACCAATCCTCACTACAGATGGTAGCTACCTTTTGGGTAGTGGTCTGTAGTGCAGCATTTCTCTCCTACTCAATCGAAAACCCGATAGTCGAGTGGGATATGCTGGCTTACGCTGCATCTGCCGATGCGATGGATGGGGGGTCTCCAGAAAAAATTCATAGTCGTGTGTATGTTGAGCTCGAAGAACGTCTTACGGCTGCGGAGTTTGACCAGATTGCTAATAAGAATCACTACCGGAAGGTTATGTATACGGACGCGCAAGCGTTTAACGAACAACTTCCCTACTACAGTATTCGAGTGACATTTAATGCACTGTTAGCAAAGCTGCACTCATTGGGTGTGAGTTTGTATGATGCCGGTTACTGGGTGACGGCATCAGCTTTTGTCTTGAGTTTACTAGTGCTCTGGGGTTGTCTTAACGATCGTATACATCCTGTGCTGCAGATGCTTTTCCCGATCATGTTTTTTAAATACACTATGGATCTTGAAGCTGTGAGGCAGATACTTGCCGATTCGTTGTCTTCATTGTGGGTTGTATTTATCTGTATTGCGTACATACGTGAGACGAGATTATTGTTGCCATTGATCGCACTGTCTGCATTTGTCAGAGTTGATCTGGCAATATTTTCCGGTTTGTTTTTACTACTGTTACTTGCTACCAGCGAGCGTAAAAAATATATTCCATTGCTCGCATGTGGTGCAGTAATGGTAACTTGTTTCCTGCTGGTGCAGGAGTGGGCTGGTAGTTATGGCTGGAAGACGCTTTACTATTTCGCGATAATTAGTGACATGATGGCGACCCATCCCAGTGAGTACGGGCTGATTGGATTTACAGTTGGTGAATATTTGAGCTCACTTGTAGATTCGTCCCGTTGGATCAGTCCAATGTATTGGATTACCACAGCGTTTGCAGTTGCTATTCTGTTGATTTGGAAGTCAGGTAATCTGGGGGAGCAAAATCAAAAGTTTTGCAGAATCAGTGCTGTTTGTCTGTTATATGTTGCTGCTCACTATTTGATCTTCCCGCAATTATACTTAAGATTCTTTGTTGCCCAGAATATGATGATATTCGCGTGTTTTTCTGTATTGTCAACGCATTACTGGCATGTGTACGTAGACGATCGCAGAAGAAGTGTAAGGTTGACGGGAAGGCGCAATGCCGATCTTTCAAATAGTAGATTTACACTGCATAAATAATTTTTGTATCAGGGTGTCTCTCTCTCGCATAGCGAAGTGTTCTATTGTCAATTGTGGGTAAGATGTTAGTAATGGGTCGTTTTTAAACTAGCTTTTTACCGCCTTCTTTTTGGAGGCTCGCTTTTTTTGTTTTTTTGTTGAAGTGGCGGTGCCACCGGTATCCTGACTAAAAAAACGTTTTAAATAGAAGCCGGTAGCTGATTGTTTGTTTTTCGCAATGGTTGCGGGATTACCTGTGGCGACGATCTGACCACCACCGTCACCGCCGTCTGGTCCCAAATCGATTATCCAGTCAGATGCTTTGATTACATCCAGGTTGTGCTCGATAACAATAATGGTGTTGCCTCTGTCTCTCAGGCTATGCAGCACACCGAGTAGCTGTTCTATATCGTAAAAATGTAATCCGGTGGTTGGTTCGTCGAGGATATATAGAGTCTGACCAGTGTCTCTTTTTGAAAGCTCGCGCGACAGCTTTATTCTCTGTGCCTCACCACCAGATAACGTGGTAGCTGATTGTCCGAGTGTTATGTACGATAGCCCTACATCCTGCAGTGTTTCCAATTTTCGGTTGATTGCCGGCACAGGCTTAAAGAATTCACAGGCGTCCTCGACTGTCATGTTCAGTACTTCTGAAATATCTTTGCCTTTGTATTTTATATCCAGTGTCTCTCGTTGGTAGCGTTTACCCTCACAGACATCGCAAACCACGTATACATCGGGAAGAAAGTGCATTTCAACCTTTATCAGTCCATCGCCCTGGCATGCTTCACAACGGCCTCCTTTAACATTGAAGCTGAATCGGCCGGGTTGATAGCCTCTGGATCTTGCTTCCTGAGTGTTCGAAAATAAATCGCGTACGAGGGAAAATATACCGACATAGGTTGCAGGGTTTGAGCGAGGTGTGCGGCCAATCGGGCTTTGATCAATTTCGACAATACGATCAATCTGTTCGAGGCCTTCTATTGACTTAACTGGTGCTGGCTGAGTACTGGCTCGATTGATCAGCTTTGCAGCATAACGATATAACGTGTCATTGATCAGAGTTGACTTACCTGATCCGGAAACACCGGTGACACAAGTAAACAATCCTATGGGTAAGTCTACGCTAACATTCTGTAAGTTATTGCCGCTTGCACCTTGTATGGAAATTTGCTTTTTTGCGTCTGGTTTTACTGGTTTGGGGATTTCAATCTTACGCCGACCAGAAAGATAATCAGCCGTCAGAGAGTTTTTACTTTTCAATAGTTCAGCCGGTGTACCTTGTGCCACCACTTCACCACCGGAGCTGCCGGCACCCGGACCGATATCAATTACATGATCAGAACTTCTAATTGCATCTTCGTCGTGCTCCACTACCAGCACCGTGTTGCCGAGATCTCTGAGATAGCACAGCGTTTGCAATAACTTATCGTTGTCACGCTGATGCAGACCTATTGATGGTTCGTCCAGTACATAGAGAACACCCATAAGACCGGCACCAATTTGACTTGCAAGCCGGATGCGTTGCGATTCTCCACCGGAAAGTGTATTGGCATGTCTGTCCAGTGATAGATAGTCAAGGCCAACATTGATTAAAAATTGTAGTCGTTGATTTATCTCAATTAGAATTTTCTGGCCAATCTCTTTCTTGTTGCCATCAAGGTTTAGGTTGTCTATCAGTTTTTTTGCTTCTGCAATAGACCGTGCTGATATTTCGTGAATTGGTTGATCGTCTACAAAAACATTGCGAGCAGATTCGTTTATCCTTGCCCCGTCACAACCGGTACATGGCCGCTGTGACAGGTACTTGGCAAGTTCACCCCTGATTGCAGTCGACTCTGTATCTTTATAGCGCCGTGCCAGCGTGTTGAGAATGCCTTCAAATCGGTGTTTTGCGGTTCGTTTCCTTCCCTTTGCGGTTTTGTAGGAGAACTGAATTACCTGTTTACCGCTACCTTGAAGAATTATTTCACGATGTTCTTTTTTAAGTTTTCCAAATGGTTTGTTGAGATCGAATCCGTAGTGACTCGATAGTGTTTCCATCATCTGGAAGTAATAAGAATTCTTTTTATCCCAGCCTCGAATAGCACCATCGGCAATACTTTTTGATCTGTCAGTTATGACTTTGTCTTCATCAATGTATTGATCTCCTCCGAGACCATCGCATACCTCACAGGCTCCGTGAGGGCTGTTGAATGAAAACAGCCTTGGAGTAAGTTCCGTGACTGCGTGCGCGCATACAGGGCAGGAGTATCTATTGGAGAAAAGTAACTCACCAGATTCATCGTCATCCATTGATGCAATAATCGCAATTCCGTCTGATAAACGCAGTGCGGTTTCAAGAGATTCGGCCAGTCGCAGGCGTAAGTCCTGTTTAATCTTGAATCGATCAATCACCGCTTCTATGGTGTTTTTCTTTTTTGCATTGATTTGAATGCTCTCGTCGAGTGTTACAACTTCACCGTTAATACGTACTCGCAAGTAGCCTTGTGATCTTAGTTCATTAAGTGTCTGGGTGTGTTCACCTTTACGGTCTTTAATTACCGGTGCAAGCAACATCTGTTTACTGCCAGCGGGTAGTTGCAGCGCCTCGTCTACCATTTGCGTGACTGTTTGTGCAGTCAAATCAATCTGGTGTTCCGGACATCGAGGCGTGCCGATGCGAGCGTACATGAGTCGTAGATAATCATGGATCTCGGTGATAGTGCCAACAGTCGAGCGGGGATTATGGCTGGTAGACTTTTGTTCGATCGCTATGGCTGGTGATAATCCTTCTATCGTGTCGACGTCAGGTTTGTCCATAGTTGACAGAAACTGTCTCGCATAGGTCGAAAGTGACTCTACATATCTGCGTTGACCCTCGGCGAATATAGTGTCGAATGCCAGAGACGATTTGCCAGACCCTGAAAGCCCGGTAATAACGATAAATTTGTCACGCGGCAGATCGATATCGATATTTTTTAAATTATGAGTGCGTGCACCGCGGACTTGAATTTCGTTCATGGATGATTGCTGGCCTGGAGGTACTGATTGAGGTTAAAGATGCACTATATCGTGTGAGCCTGTGCGGAAAGTTTGTAGCACTGTTCTTCCCCCACAGCCGCCATTGCCTAAAGCCGCCATAGCCCACTGCAGCTATAGCCATTTGGAAATTCGACATAGGCCTGCTATGTCTCCATTTTCCCGCTTTGCTCTAAACGACTCTGTGAAAAGTTCGCTACCAAACTTCCCGCACAGCTCAGTTGTGATACTGCTACCATTGGTCATTGTACCTGTCGTTGTACATTTGCTGAAATATTCACCCGGAATCTGGTCTTGCCTGCATTTAACTCTGTCGAACGACGTGCTGCTTTATCGCTCAGTTTTCTCTATATAACGCGCATGATGGGTTTATTCCTGTTGCTACCAGTGCTTAGTGTGCTTGCGCAAGATATGAATGGCGCGACACCACTGCTTATAGGTCTGGCTGTTGGCATCTACGCTTTGTTTCAGGCGCTGCTGCAGATTCCGTTCGGTATGTTATCGGATCGCTTCGGTCGCAAGCCTGTCATACTGGCGGGTCTTGCAATATTTATCATTGGGAGTCTTGTAGCCGCCCTGAGCAATTCTATTTGGGGAATAATAATTGGGCGGGCGTTACAAGGGGGTGGAGCTATTTCTGCTGTGATTATGGCGCTGGCTGGTGATCTGACGCGAGACAATCAGCGGACTAAAATTATGGCAGTAATTGGTGCCTCCATCGGCTTGTCATTTATTCTGTCATTAATAATTGGGCCGTTGTTGATGTCTCGGTTTGATCTGGCCGGAATTTTTTATTTCATAACGGTCTTTGGTGTGATCGCCGCATTGCTGGTTATGTTCGTGGTACCGAATCCTATCGATAGCAATCAAGATAGAAACATTTCGGTCGTTATCAATGAAATGCCGGGACTATTGCGACACCCGGATTTATTGAAAATAGACTTCGGTATATTTCTGCTTCATTTGTTAATCACCGCTGGCTTTGTCTGTATTCCGTTGAGATTGCTTGGTAGTGGTATAGATGTGCAATCACATTGGGTGATCTATCTTGTTGGTGCGGTAGGGTCGCTAGTTATTTTGTTACCCATGATCGGGATTGCTGAGCGCAAATGGCCTGTTAATTGGGTAATGATGGCAGGGGTCATCGGTTTAGCGCTGGCACTGGCTGTTTTGAGCTTTGTGCCGGATTTGTTCTGGTTGCTGGTGGTAGGTATGGTGTTGTTTCTCGGGTTTCTCAGTGTGCTGGAATCAATGTTGCCGTCGCTTGCATCTCGCACCGCGCCGGCCTCTTTGCGTGGAACAGCGATGGGTATTTACTCGACAAGCCAGTTTTTGGGAGCATTTATTGGCGGAGTAGGGGGAGGCTGGCTGGTAGGCAAAATGGGTGATGAAAAAGCGCTTTTGGTATTGGCAATGGTCTGTCTGGTGTGGATACCAGTGGTTTGGCGCATGAAAAGTCCTCAGCGTTTGAGTAGTTTTCGGCTATCTTTAAAGGAGTCATTTATTGGTACAAATGAGCGGATTAACGATCTCAGGGAGGCGCTGGGAGGTGTTGCGGGTGTGATTGAGGTTTCTGTTGTACCAGCAGAGCAGGCTGCTTATCTGAAAGTAGAAAAGCGTACATTTGATGACTCGGATTTGGATCAGTTTCGAAATTCTTGATCCGTACTGTTACGGTGAATTCTGGACATGTGGACACACGGAGCATTTTCCACCCAGGATTGCACCACAAAGTGAGAATGTCTGCTATTCGTCACGTACAGATGGCCTGAGTGCTGCTTTTATTCTGTT
This sequence comes from uncultured Granulosicoccaceae bacterium, assembly GCA_938020525.1. Classification (GTDB taxonomy): domain Bacteria; phylum Pseudomonadota; class Gammaproteobacteria; order Granulosicoccales; family Granulosicoccaceae. The sequence goes on from CALIHW010000015.1 coordinate 22,441, forward strand.
CGTTCGTACTTGCTGTTGATTATTCAACAGTTCAAGTACTATGATATACACCTGAAATGAATGATCAAAACTCGGGTGCAACCGGTGTTAGAGCATGAAAGGCAGAGAAAAAGTTAGTACGTCAGCTAGGTTTTTGGTTTCGCGCATTTTTGTGTCCGTTGCCTTGCTCACGATCGCAAATACCAGTGTCGCCGAAAAAGATCATTCGATTGTAGTGAGCGAGGAGCAAACGCTCCAGCAGATCGTAGAGGATGAGCTTCAGTCAGACCGCTTTGCCAGGCAAATTGCAATCTACAACGGATATGAGGCAGGCAGTACTATCATTCCGATCGGTGCGACCATAAAAATACCCGAACCATACATGCGGCTGCGCAATTATGGTCAGGTGGTGTTTGCCAAAGGGGACGTCGTACATGCTCAGCCGGCTATTGTGGTCAATCCGCCTGCCAAAGGCGCCTACGTTCACGAGGGCGATATATTCACTACTGGTGAAGATGGTTTTGTCAGCCTGAAGTTCGGTTCCGGCTCTGTGGTGAATGTTCAGCCAGATTCTCGTATATCTGTAAAGGATATTGACTGTACTGAAGAACAAGACAGCTGCGTTATCTCGCTCGATGCAGAGCGGGGTGAAGTAGAAAGCCAGGTAACTCCGCGACCAGATGGACAACCTCCAGTTGAATTTACTGTCACAACCCCATTTTTGTCAGCTGCAGTCAGGGGCACCACTTTTTATATAAACGTCGAAAAGGGTGCAGATAGAATCGGGGTGACGAGTGGATTGGTAGCGACCGATGTAGCTGGAACTACGAATGATCTGCCGAAAGGTAAAGGGCTTCTTGCCGAGGCAAACGTAGAGCCCGCACTGGTTGATTTACTTGCGGCACCGGAGCTCCTTTCTACAGAGGGTGCGAATACCTACAGTGTTGAAGACTCGGTGCGGTGGAAGACGTTGCAAGCTGCTCAGCAGTATCGGCTTACGGTGGCACAGGATGAAGCGCTAACGACACCACTGTTGTCTGAAGTTGTGCAGGAAACTGATGCTCTGACCTCGTGGGACTTAACAGCAGGTGATTACTACATGAGTGTTGCCGGAATTGACGACAATCAATTTCTTGGTTTACCTGTTGTTAAGCAATTTACTTTTGCAGACATTACCGATCAAGAAAAACTTGAGCTTCAGGTAAGTCGTTCCAGTGCGGTAACCTCCATTGGGCCAATCGAGTATGCTGGTCTTGTAGAATTGCTCATTAGTAATTCTCTTGACAACCCTACAGAAGAACGAAGAGTAACGCGCAATCTATCTGAGGGACTGTCTCTTGAGCTGAGTATTACGCAGGATTGGGTCATTAGAGCGCGTAAAGTCCTCTCACCGACTGCTGTCTCTGTGTATAGCGATTACTACGTGCTTGAAGCTGAGAACTAGTGATTAAAGTAAAAGTAGCTTAGTTATTGCAGCCTGCGTGAGGCGATACCGCTGAGTGGCGCGCAACAAAATGCATTGATCGCCTTGTTAATCCGGCGTGCCAAATCAGGATGTTAAAGCCTGGATCTCCCATATAATACTCTTGTTAGTAATCTGGTAAATATCATCCGCCTGAATCCGGTTATCATTTTTCCGGCTAATTTGAAATAATAAAGCAACCTACGTAGTGGAGCGTGACATGTTTGAGCTTATTGGGCTGGCAATTGGAGGTTTTCTCGGTTTTATGGTGGCGGACTTTCTAGCGCCCCTCGACCCGGTCAGACAGACTATCCGTCATGCCCTTGCTGTTGGGCGTGAAAAGCTGTTACAGCTAGTTGGTTCTCACGGAAGTAATAACCCGTTAGTTTCTATTGGAATACTGGTTGTTGTCGTGGTGATTGCCTTCTGGATTCTGGGGTTTTCGTCTGCAATGTTGCTTGGTCTGGTTTTGGGTGTTGTGTACAAAGAAGAGATTGGTAACCTTCCATTTGTATCCGGTCTGGCAGATACTGTGACGGCTACTATTAAAAGCAAGCTCTCCGGCCCCAAGTAAGTTACGGCTTCACTGGCGCTGCTCGCTCAATAGCCCCACGCGCTCAAAAACAGAAATACCATTGACTCACGTCGCCCCATGAAAAATGTTGTAGTAATCGGCGCGGGTATTGTCGGTGTGTCCACCGCTATTTGGTTGCAACGCAAGGGTGTAGATGTAGTCCTTCTGGACAAAAAAGGGCCAGCTTCCGGTACCAGTTATGGCAATGCAGGAGTACTTGCTGCAGCGTCTGTTGTGCCAGTTACGGTACCCGGTCTTATCGGAAAAGCGCCTGTGATGTTGTTTGACAAGCGGCAGCCACTATTTCTCAACTGGACCTATCTCCCCCGTTTGTTGCCGTGGTTACCGCGTTACCTTGCTCACTGTAATCCAAAGCAAGTAAACAGAATCGCAACAGCACTTGCACCGATACTGCGTGATTGTCTTGCTGATCATCGTGCGTTGTCAAAGGGAACCGGGGCGGAAAAATATATTTCACCCGCTGACTATGTCTACGCTTATAAAAGCAAAGATCACTTTGATAAAGACATCTTTGCATGGGATGTGCGTCAGCAACATGGATTTGAATGGACTGAGCACGATGCTGAATCTTATCGTCGCTATGACCCGGCGTTTGGTAAAGAGGTCGGCTATGCCGCATGTGTTCACAACCACGGTCGTATTAGTGATCCCGGAGAGTATGTAAAAACTCTTGCTGCACATTTTGAAAATAGTGGTGGTCAGATTGTTCAGGCTGAGTTTCAGGATTTTGTAATTAGAGATAAAGCAGTTTGTGCAATAACTACAACTGATTCGACAATTGATTGTGATGCAACCGTGGTGGCAACCGGTGCCTGGTCAAAAGCCTTGTTACGAAAGCTGGGTCTTAATATTCCAATGGAATCAGAGCGTGGGTATCACATAGAGCTGTATGAACCCACTGTGATGCCAGCCATGCCCACTATGATTGCGGCGGGTAAGTTTGTCATGACTCCTATGGAGGGCAGACTGCGAATGGCGGGTATGGTTGAGTTTGCCGGTCTTGAAGCGAAGGCAAATAAACAACCGCTTGAGTTCTTAAGGCGGTATCTTGGTGAGCTAATGCCAGATCTCAGTTGGACGGAATCCAGGGAGTGGCTGGGTCACAGGCCGGCCCCGAGTGATTCTGTGCCGCTTATAGGGCAGCTGCCAGTCGCCAGAGGTGTTTTCGTAGGGTTTGGTCATCAACATGTTGGTTTGTCAGGCGGTGCCAAAACCGGTGAGGTCCTGAGTCAGCTAATTTGTGGTGAAGAAACGGGGCTGAATATGCAAATGTATAGTCCGATGAGGTTCCGTTTAGCACTGTGAATTAACGCACAACTGTTAGTGCTGCTTAAGTCATGTCTACCTGCAATACCTATACTCTTCAAGTAATTCTGCAGTGCGCCGACACAGTGCTCACAAAAAACGGAGTATTGGCCTGTGGGTGTTTTTGCGATTGTAGTGCTGCTGCTTTTAGCGGCAGTAGTAGGTTACGTCATTATGGCGTATAACCGTTTGGTACGACTAAAGCACAACGTGAAGGCTGCGTGGAGCAATATCGATGTGTTGCTGAAGCAGCGTCATGATGAGCTTCCCAAGCTGGTTACTACCTGCCGCGAATACATGAAATTCGAACAGGAAACTCTCGAAAAAGTTGTCAAAGCCAGAACTCAGGTTTCCAACGCAATGCAATCTGGCGACATGGCGGAACTCGGTATGGCGGAAAGCGTATTACACAACACGCTAGGGCGATTGTTTGCGTTAACTGAAAGCTATCCTGCACTCCAAGCAAATGAGTCTTTTGCACGATTGCAAACACGGATAACTACGCTTGAAAACTCTATTGCCGATCGACGCGAGTACTACAATGATTCGGTAAACATCAACAATATTGTAGTAGAAGAGTTTCCAACTAATATCGTCGCCAGTAAATTCAATTTTACCCAGGCAGAGTTATTTGAAGTATCTGAAGAAGAGATAATCGATGTTAAGCTTGAACAGTTGTTTGCGGCTTAAGTCAATTAATCTTTTCGAATAGGTATACAAGGACGATCGTATGAGCTCTTCGGTAGAGTCTGTGTTATCTGTGCCGAGTAACTCTACAGGTGAAGCCAGAATAAATGTATCGCCATATCTGCTGGATTGTATGGCTGTAATGATAGTTGCTGGAACGTGGGTTACTGAAAATACAACATTAGTATCATTGGGTTTTTTGTTAGCGGCACTGCTTGCTGTCTGGGCAACTTTTAGTGCAAAGCGCCTACGCCAGTACATTCTCGACATACCACAGTCGAAAATCGCATCGGCGGCGCAAGGTTTTGTAGAACTACAGGGCAAGGCCCGGTTCTACGGTGATCGCACTACGCAGGGCTTTACCCATGGGCCTCCCTGTGTGTGGCACCGCTTCACCATTTTTGGTTTGGTCGCAACACTTGTTAAAACTGGTGAAAGCGAGTTACCTTTCATTATCAGTGACGATTCCGGTGATTGTGTAGTTAATGCTTCAGGCGCTAAAATTATTTCAAGCAGCAGACGTGCCTGGTTTGAGGGATTGACTTATTATCGAACAAAATTCATTAGACACGGCGCACAGGTTTATGTGATTGGTGAGCTACGCACCAACGGATGTGACAAGTCGTTTTATAGTCCGAAAACAGAGCTTTCAAATGTGCTTAGAACCTGGAAAGAAGATTCGGCCTGGTTGCTTGAGGAGTTCGATAAGGATAACAACGGCGAGTTAGATTTTGAAGAGTGGGAGGCCGCAAGAAAGCGAGCTGAACAAATAGCTATAGACAAATACGAAGTGAAACGTAAAGATCATGTCGAAACTGCTATTCGTAAACCATCGAACGGTATGCCGATGCTTATCTCGGATAAGAGTCCTGCAATACTCGCTCGCAATTTTCGCTATCTGGGAATTTTTAACTTACTGGTAGCAGCGTTTTGTGTTATCGCGCTGTTTTACGGGGTTGTACGGTAAACTGTTTGTAGATGTGATGTGTATTTTTTTTCAATTGGATTAGACGGATTGAAACAGGTTTTCTGCGTTTTTGTTTTTTGCCCAATCGGCTAGCTTACAAATAAAGTCGATACACTGACCCAGCTGGTCAATCTCTATAAATTCGTCTGGTTGATGTGCCTGAGTAATGCTGCCAGGCCCGAAGACAACTGCGGGTATACCTGAGTTTTGAAAGGCTCCCGCCTCTGTGCCGAAACTAACTACATCGCTATTATTTAATCCGGTGAGGTGTCGAATCAATTGTTCAGCAGGAGATTGCTCATCTGGAATAAGTGCGATCATTCTGTTGGTTATCTCAGTGCTCACGCCAGTCTCAGGTGATTGATCTTGCAGGTAAGGTGTTATTTCTTTGTCAATAAAGTCCGTTACGCGTTTTTGCAATTGATCGGCGTCATCATCTGGTATTAGTCGAAAGCCCCACTCGATGGTGGTGTACTCAGGAATTATGTTATTTGCGGTACCGCCCTTGATTATTCCGAGATCAATTGTTGTGTACGGTGGATCAAAAGGGCAGTTGGACTTTGCGTTTGTTGCAAATTCTTGCTGCATTGATTCCAAATAACTAACAAGTCGCGCAGCTGCCATTATTGAATTCACGCCAAGTCGCGGGTCACTTGAGTGGGCGGGTACGCCTTTGAAAATGGTTCTAAAACTTCGTGAGCCTTTGTGTCCGCCGATAATTTTCATCGAGGTCGGTTCACCAACGATCACAGCTCTTGGGCGAGGCAGGTTGTCGATAACATCCTTCAACAATCGATGAATTCCGACGCATCCGACTTCTTCATCATAGGAGAATGCAAAGTGAATTGGCAGGGACAATCCTTTTTTCATTAACAACGGTGCCATCGCAAGGCATGCTGCAATATAGCCTTTCATATCCACAACACCCCGACCAAACAGTTTACCTTCCTGCCGCCACATACTGAATGGGTCGTTGGACCATTGCTGGCCATCGACTGGAACAACATCGAGGTGGCCAGATAAAACAACACCACCTGCGATGTCAGGACCTATTGTCGCCCATAGATTTGCCTTTGTACCGGTTTCATCATGGGTGAGTCGTGAGTCAATGCCCAGATTGTCTAGATAAGACTGAATGTGCTCGATGATTGCAAGGTTTGACTCACGTGACGTGGTGTCAAAAAAGATTAGCTCTTGTAAAATTGCAATAGTGTTCTTTAGTAAATCACTTTTGTTCATTAGTTAGTCATGTTCGGATTTAAATGTCTCGGGTTAAATATGTTCGGCTTTGTTTCTAGCCCGGTTTATTCGTGAAATGGCGAGCATAGCGCGCAGAGCATTGGTTTCACAGGGTATTTTCTTCTCGCATTCCATGTTTTCATTTACTTGGCTTACTGATATTTACAAGAGAAAAAATTCGCTGTGGAATCAAGGATCAAGCGGGATGCCGTCATTTTCATGAATAAACCGGGCTAGCTGTCGAGTGCAGGTGTGCGGCTAATTACCTCTTTCATGATTTCGCTTGTACCGCCGTAAATTCGTTGCACACGGGAATCTGCATAGAGTCTGGCAATCGGGTATTCCCACATGTAACCATAGCCACCATGCAATTGAAGGCATTGATCAATAACTCTGTCCTGCATTTCCGAGAGCCACAGCTTGCACATTGATGCCTGTTCCGTTGTTAGAGAGCTTTCACGTTGAGCGGCAACACAGCGATCAACAAATGCTTCGCCGACTTCGATTTCTGTTCTCAACTCGGCTAGTGTGTATTTTGTGTTTTGAAAATCGCCAATAGCCTTGCCGAAGGCTTGTCGTTCCTGCACATAGCCGAAAGTATGATGATAGGCAGATTTAGCAGCACCAAGTGCGATTAAGCCAATCAATAGTCTTTCAAAGGGCAATTCTGACATGAGTAAATTCAGACCTTTTCCCTCTGTGCCTATGAGATTGGAGGTGGGAACTTTGACATCTTCGAAGTATAGTTCTGCAATGTCTTGTGATTTTTGCCCCAGCTTTTCGAGCTTCTTTCCTCGCTTGAAACCATCGCTGTTGGTGTCTACCAGTAGCAGGCTAAACCCGCCTTTTGAGTTTTGAGTGTCAGTGCGACATACAACAGCAATTGCATCAGCCATCATGCCGTTGGTAATAAATATTTTAGAGCCGTTCAGTGTGTAGTGA
>CALIHW010000016.1 GCA_938020525.1 uncultured Granulosicoccaceae bacterium
ACTCCTCAGCCATACCAGAGCCGAACATCCAGAAGTGATCATCGGCCAGCTTGGTAACGGTAAAATCACCGGCAATACCACCGCGCACACCCAGCATCGGTGTAAGGCATGAACGCCCCACCTCTGTCGGAATATTGTTTGCGATTATTTTGTTTAACCAGTCAGCGCAGCCAGGCCCTTTAATCTCATACTTGGCGTAGTTTGAGACGTCTAACATGCCCACAGATTCACGCATGGCTTCACACTCATCCTTAACATGATCAAACCAGGCCTGACGCTCAAAGCCATACTCTTCTTTTGGCTCAACACCCTCTTGAGCAAACCATAGCGGGTGCTCCCAGCCATAGTTAAGCCCAAACACTGCACCGGCCGCTTTCTGCTTTTCATAAACAGGGCGCATTTTTAGAGGCCGGCCCTCTTCGCGTTCTTCATAGGGGAAATGAATCTTGAAACGATTTGCATAACAATCGAGTGCACGTGCTTTGGTATATTTTTTATCCGGCCACTTACCAAAACGCGCGAGATCCCATGGGAATAGATCAAGCTCTGGCTCACCTTCTACTATCCATTGCGCCAGCAGCAGACCAAGACCGCCAGACTGACTAAAGCCCGGAATAATGCCGTTACAGCAATAGTAGTTTTTAAGGTCAGGAACCGGTCCAAACAATGCGGCACTGTCGGGCGACCAGATCATCGGCCCGTTGATTACCCGCTTTACGCCTGCAGATTCAAGTGCCGGAACTCTTTCGAAGGCGCGCTCAAGGTTGTCTGAAATTCTTTCGAGATCATCCGGTAACAACTCATGGCCAAAATCCATTGGCGTACCTTCTTCGGCCCAGAATCTGCCATCTTTTTCATAAGCACCAACCAACAAGCCGTTGCCTTCTGTTCTCAGGTAAAATTCCGCATCACGATCTGCGATTGATGGCAGTCTGCGACCGGCTTCCACAACCTCCGGCATATCATCGGTTACAAAGTACTGGTGCTCCATTGGAATCAGCGGTAACTCAAGCCCCGCCAACTTGCCAACTTCCCGGCCCCACAAACCTGCTGCATTGATCAATACTTCTGTATGAATGTTACCGTTGGGTGTAACTACATCCCAGGTACCATCCGGTCGTTGATTGGTTTCTACTACTGGAGTGAAACGATGGATCTCTGCACCTTTATTTCTGGCACCTTTTGCATAAGCATGAGTTACACCGGAAGGATCAACATTGCCCCCGTCAGGTTCGAACATCGCACAACGGATACCGTCAGTATTTAACAACGGATGGAGCTCCTTTGCCTCCTTCAATGAAAGTTCGTGAAACTCAACATCGAAGTAGCGTGCCTTGGCAGCCTGCAGACGTAGCTGATGTTCACGGTCTTTGGTTTGAGCAAGATATATAGAACCGGGCTGATAGATACCACAACCCTGACCGGTTTCTTCTTCAAGTTCTTTATAGATCTTGATCGTGTAGTACTGAAGCTTTGAAATATTATTATTGTCGTGCAAGCCGTGAATACCGGCCGCAGCATGCCAGGTGGAACCCGATGTGAGCTCATCGCGCTCGAGCAGCATCACGTCTTTCCAGCCTAGCTTGGTCAGGTGATACAAAATACTGCAGCCGACCAGGCCACCACCAATTACAAGCGCGCGCGTTTCTGTTTTCATTGATTTCGTCCGTCAACCATTCAGGTATCGTGAGAAAATACTGACCGAGACAGGTTGCGTGCGACTGATCAGGGACGACCAACCTTGCTGCAAAAGCGCAGCCACTGGCGAAGATCGGAGCGAGATTGTCAGAAAACGGCAGTTTTCCAGAGGCTCTGCCCTCGATAATGTGCTTCTAGCCTGGGAACCGCGCGGATGGAGAACCCCATTCCTTTGCCATGCCTACCCAAAGCCAAGTCACTCTCCCTTTATCAAGTCACTCTCCCTTTCTATGGGAGAGTCCAATGTGGTGCATTGGGAGAGGGATTCTTTTCAATAAATTCAAAGTGAAGCTCGAAGTCTTATCGAATATCTAACCAGACACACCCCTCTTCCGGCGCAAACTACACGCCGGATTCTCCCCAGGAGGGTGTCGCCAAAGTACAGTAACACGCTTTTTAGGTTGCAGTTTATCGTCTGCAAGCCGTGCAAAAATCCCTCCCCGGCGCTTAGACGCCGACCCTCCCGCAAGCGGGAGGGTGGCAATCGGTGCTAATGACTGTTCTGTAGCAACTCAATGCAACGAACGGCCTCAGCCTTAACCTGCTCCTCTGTCAACAACTCCATTCGTATTTTTTGCCGCATAGTGAAAACCTGTAAAGCCACCCTCCCCTTGGGAGGGTCCGAGTCTAAGCTCGGGGGAGGGCTTTATCGCACGGTGAGATTCGCTTTAGCTTTAGCGACAGCCTCCCAAGGGAGAATGACAAAAGCGGCACTGTTATGGTCATGTGATAGTCACTAAAACCTTTGACGACACCCTTCTACGTGTGCGTTTCGTCGGAGCTCAAATCACAATCGTGACTTACTGGAAGGTGCATTCGCACAGCAAATGCCTACTTCGACTGACTCTTTAAATAGTGCTCAAGCAAGCCGCTGGTAGAGCTGTCATGCACACCCACCTTACCCGACTGCATCTCGCCCAGAATTGCTGTGGCGAGTTGCTTGCCAAGCTCTACACCCCATTGATCAAAGGAGTTAACACCCCAGATTTTGCCCTGCACAAATACCTTGTGCTCATACATCGCGATCAGAGAACCAAGTGCTTTTGGGGTGAGTTCATTTACCATGATTGTATTGGTAGGACGGTTACCTTCAAACACTTTGTGCGGTGCAAGAGCGGCTATCTGTGCTTCTTCAATACCCTTATCACGCAACTCAGATTCAGCCTGCTGCAAAGTTTTACCAGTCATGAGCGCTTCGGTTTGCGCAAAGAAGTTAGCCAGCAACATCTCGTGGTGATTGCCGATAGCATTCTGCGACTTTATCGGCGCAATAAAATCAGCGGGAATCATATCTGTACCCTGATGGATCAACTGAAAAAATGCATGTTGACCATTGGTGCCCGGCTCACCCCAAATGACCGGTCCGGTTTTATAGTTTATTTCACTGCCATCAATTTGAACTCTCTTGCCGTTACTTTCCATGTCGAGTTGTTGCAGATAGGCCGCAAACCTGTGCAAATATTGATCATACGGTTCAATTGCATGAGATCTTGCATTAAAGAAATTCCCATACCAAACCCCCAGCAACGCAAGTAGCACCGGGATATTCTGCTTATAGTCAGCTTCTGCGAAGTGCCTATCCATCTGATAAGCCCCATCCAGTAACGCATCGTAGTTTTCATTACCCACAGATAAGCGAATTGACAGACCAATACTTGACCATAAGGAATATCTGCCACCCACCCAGTCCCAGAAGCGGAACATATTATTCGTATCGATACCAAATGCGGATACCGCTTCAGCATTGGTAGATACGGCAACAAAATGTTTGGCAATATCTTTTTCAGCAGCATCGGATGTGAGGAATGCGGATCTTGCCGAGCGTGCATTCGCCAGTGTTTCCTGCGTAGTAAATGTTTTGGACGCTATGATAAATAGCGTGGTTTGCATATCCACCTGATTAATTACTTCAGCGATATGACTGCCATCAACATTACTGACAAAGTGAAAATTTAGATCCTTTTGCTGCCAGGGTTTTAGCGCCTCACATACCATCAGCGGGCCTAGATCAGAGCCACCAATTCCGATATTGACAATATCGGTTATTGGTTTTCCGGTGTACCCGGTCCATTCTTTATTACGTACTTTATTAACAAACGCATTCGCATGATCAGAAACTGCATGTATTTGCTCGACCACATCTTCGCCATAAACTACCAGTGATTCGGTTTTGGGCAAGCGTAAAGCCGTATGTAGAACGGAGCGATCTTCTGTGCTGTTTATCCTCTCTCCAGCGTACATACGCTGCACTTCAGCCTTTACATCACAAGCTTCTGCAAGAGCCACCAACAGATCCAGTGATTCAGAGGTTATTCGATTCTTGGAGTAATCAAGCAACACGTCACAGGCACTAACCGAGAATTTATTAAAACGATCAGGATCTTCGGTAAACAGGTCACGCATATGGGAATCACGGATGACCTCAAAGTGCGACTGCAGTGCCTTCCATTCATGTGTGTTAACTAGATCGCGCATGATTGCTCCTGCGAATAACCCAAAACGTAAAATGACGGGCAGTATTGCTACTGCCCGCCACTTGCGTTACTTATCTCTTCAAGAATACAACGGCTTACCCTTTAAGCCGCCAGATCTCGTTATTATACTCAGCAATGGTGCGATCAGAGGAGAACTTTCCGCTCTTGGCAGTATTCAATATGCTCATGCTTGTCCAGCGCTCCAGATCCTGATACGCCATAGCAGCCTCCTCCTGAGCATCAACGTAGGTTCTGAAATCAGCAGCAGTCATCCATGGATCCTGTGGGTTACGAATGCTGTCAATAACAGAATCAAAGATACCTGGCTCAAACTGATTGAAATGCCCGCTCTCGAGCAGTGCCATGACTTCCCGCAAGCCTTCATCATTGGCGATAATCGAAAGCGGATCATAGTCAGGTCGCATTGTTTCTACTTCGGCCGCCGTGAGACCAAAGAGGAAGAAGTTGTCATCGCCGACTTCTTCCCGTATCTCAATGTTTGCGCCGTCAAGTGTACCGATGGTCACAGCGCCATTCATCATGAACTTCATATTACCGGTACCGGATGCTTCTTTACCGGCGGTGGATACCTGCTCAGATAAATCTGTTCCGGCGCAGATGATCTCCATAGCGCTTACGCGGTAGTTTGGCAGAAATGCCAGGCGTAACTTGTTGCCAACGTCCTGATCGCTGTTAACCACTCGGGCAATATTATTTGAAAGTTTAATAATCTGCTTTGCCATGTAATAACCGGGTGCAGCCTTACCACCGATCAATACACTTCGCGGAGTCCAGTTACTGATATCACCTTTTTTTATTCGATTGTACAAATGTACTACATGCAAAAGATTAAGCAACTGACGCTTATACTCGTGTATGCGTTTTACCTGAACATCAAACATGCTCTCTACATCAAACTCAACGCCACAGTCCTGCTTAACCATTTGTGCGAGCTTGCGCTTATTACTAAACTTCACCTGACGCCACTGGGAGCGTAGCTTTTCATCGTTGACGTGATCACTGAGTTTACTGAGTTCGTCCAGGCTAGTAATCCAGCTCTTACCGATAGTTGAGTCGAGTAAATCTCGCAATTCAGGATTACATGAAGCGAGCCAACGCCTTGGAGTCACACCATTGGTTTTGTTATTAAACTTCTCAGGCCAGAGCTCACAAAAATCCTTAAACAGACCTTCTTTAAGCAGGTCGGTGTGCAAAGCAGCAACACCATTGACTGAAAAGCTACCCGCGATAGCAAGATAAGCCATTCTAACCTGCGGATCATGACCCTCTTCGATGATAGACATGCGGCGTTGTTTTTCTGTATCACCGGGCCAGCGGTTCGACACCTGATGCAAAAATCTCGCATTGATCTCAAAGATAATATCAACGACACGCGGAAGCAGTTTTCTAAACAAGCTTACCGGCCACCTTTCCAGCGCTTCCGGCAACAGTGTATGGTTAGTGTAAGCCATGGTGCTGGAAGTGATACCCCAGGCACGATCCCAACTCATTTCATAGTCATCCATCAGAATTCGCATTAACTCAGCCACCGCGACACTTGGATGGGTATCATTGAGTTGAAAGCAGTTTTTCGCCGCAAACTCATCAAAATTATTACCGTTGTGCTTCACCCACTGCGCTAACACATCCTGCAAACTGGCAGAAGCCAGGAAATACTGCTGACGAAGTCTGAGTTCTTTACCATTCTCACTGCTGTCATTCGGGTATAGCACCATTGAGATGTGTTCTGCTTCGTTCTTACTTGCGACAGACTCGGGATACCGACCGGCATTAAATTCACCCAGCTCAAACGCATCAGATGCAGCGGCTTTCCATAAACGCAACGTATTAACAGTATTGTTGTTATAGCCGGGTATGGGTGTGTCATGAGGAACTGCCAGTACATTCTCGGTGTCTACCCAACGCACTCGAGACGCACCTTTGCCATCAACGTAGAATTCGCTGCGGCCGCCAAATTTGATATACCGTGTATCCTGCGGACGTTTAACTTCCCAGACGTAACCATCGCGCAGCCAGTGATCCGGCTCTTCAACCTGAGCACCGTCTTGTATTTCCTGTCGAAACATACCGTACTCGTAGCGAATCCCGTAGCCGACAACTGGCAGATCAAGTGTTGCACAGCTATCGAGAAAGCACGCAGCTAATCGGCCTAATCCACCATTACCGAGCCCGGCATCAACTTCTTCTTCAGCCACATCTTCGAGTTCAAGACCATACTCGTAAAGCGCAGTTTTGACAGAATTTTCGAGATCGAGATTCAGCATGGCATTGCCGAGAGCTCGGCCCATCAAAAACTCAAGTGACAAATAATAGGCACGCTTGTTACCGCCGGTTTCCTGAGAAACGCGGGTGGCTTTCCAGCGCTCCATCAATCGATCGCGTACTGACAGAGCAAGAGCTTCGTAAAGTTCGCGCGGTTGCGCCTCTGACTCGACACTACCAAGAGTGTGGCCCAGGTGTCGCCTGAAGTCGTGATCAACGGATGCAGCATCCATCTCCAATGCAGGAAGTGCCTGAACTTTCTTCATCGAACTAATCCGGTTATAAAATTAAACATAAGAGGGAAATGCTTCACATTTACTACTCGAACCGTGTAGCGGTTCAAGTTTGTGTCGAATACACACACACAGAATTCGCTGCTATTAAAAATTTGTCGGCAACTTGAGTGTTACTTACAGTTCCGGATTGTGAAGTATCGAGTCGGGTTTGCCATACTGATTCACCATCGGTTGACGGGAAACTTATATCCAGCGCTTTTTTACTGGCATTGAACGCCACTAGCAGGTGCTTAGCGGTTTCTCGTTGAGCGCTTTGCCCGGTGTCTCCCGGCGCGGTATCACCGGGCTCAGGTTCCGTATTGTCTGTTAGCAATAACAACACACAACGGGCAAAAGACTCCCGCCACTGGTGATCTTCCATGGGATTGCCGTGTGGATCACACCAATTAGCTGTCACTGAATTGTTCGACTCACTGACAAATTCTCTCAGTCTCAGGAGCGGTTCTGCATGACGAAGTGCGGTTAAAGATTGCACAAATGCGAGAAAGTCAGCGTCCGTGTCACATAATGACCAGTCGAGCCAGTTTAATTCATTGTCCTGACAGTAGGCATTGTTATTACCTTGTTGCGTGCGACCAAATTCATCACCAGACAAGATCATTGGCACGCCTTGCGACAACAGTACAGTTGCCATCATATTGCGGCGCTGCAAATCCCGATAATCATTGACCTCTGCTTTGTCGGTGGGCCCTTCTACACCGCAGTTATCACTATAGTTGGCATTATGGCCATCACGATTGTCCTCGCCGTTAGCGAGGTTATGACGCTCCGTGTAAGACACCGTATCCACCAACGTATAGCCATCATGAGTCGTCACAAAGTTTACGCTCGAGCTAAGCCCTCTGCCGCTATGGTTAAACTGCTCACTGGAACCGAAAACCCGACTTGCAAACTCCGGCAGTAAGCCTTCATCTCCACGCCAGAATTTTCGAATGGTATCGCGATATTTATCGTTCCATTCACTCCAACCGGCAGGAAAGCCTCCTAACTGATAGCCACCCGGACCGATATCCCATGGCTCTGCAATCATTTTTACCTGACTGAGCGTCGGATCCTGCCCTATTGCGCTCAGGAAAGCGGAGTTGCGATTGAAGCCATTCGTATCCCGAGCCAGCGCACTGGCAAGATCAAACCGAAAGCCATCGACATGCATATCCGTTACCCAATATCGCAAACTGTCCATCACCATTTGCAGCACTCTTGGGTGATTCACGTTTAACGTGTTGCCACAGCCGGTATCGTTTATATAGTAACGCTTGTCATCCGGCATCAATCGATAATACGAGAGATTGTCAATTCCCTTAAATGACAAAGTCGGGCCGCGATGATCCCCTTCGCATGTATGGTTGTAAACCACATCGAGAATCACTTCAATTCCGGCATCGTGGAACTTCCGCACCATCTGTTTTACTTCAGCCAGATCTCCACCCAACCTGCCACCAGACTTACCCGACAAATATCTTTGCTCTGGTGCAAAGAAATTTAATGTACTGTAGCCCCAGTAATTACTCAGATTCTTATCAACCAGAAAACGATCATCGACAAAGTGATGCACCGGCAGTAGCTCAATGGACGTTACACCCAGTGCTTTCAGGTAATTTATAATTGCAGTATCCCCCAAACCTGCAAATGTTCCGCGCACAGATGAGTCGATTGCTTTGTGCTGTATGGTCATACCACGCACGTGTGCTTCATAGATAATACTGTCTGACGGATGCACACATGGCGCCCGGTCATCACCCCAGGTATGGGCGGGATCAACAACCACGGATTTCACCATGTTCCGGGCGTTGTCTCGTCGATCAAAAGATAAATCTTCACGTGCGCTACCAGCTCGATAAGCAAGGTGCGTATCCGACCACTTGATACTGCCTTTCAGCAGTTTTGCGTACGGATCAACGAGTAGCTTATTCGGGTTAAAGCGGTGCCCGCAGTTGGGGTCATAAGGCCCGTACACGCGGTAGCCATAACAATCCCCCGGGAGCAACCCGGCTACATATCCATGCCATATGTGGTCGGTACATTCAGGCAGGGTGATACGCTCGCGCTCACGCTTACCAGACGTGTCATATATACACAGCTCAATCCGTTCAGCATGAGCTGAAAAAAGAGCAAAGTTAACACCCGCCCCGTCCCAGTTGGCGCCGAGCTTGTGAGAATATCCTGCCGATACCTCAAATTGTGGAATCACAGCCACCGGGAGAGAATCACCTTAAGTTATGGGACCTGAAGTTATGCGACCCGAATACAAGATTGCTAGTCCGGGCTAGAACTTGTGAGCTTTGTGTCACAATAGACTTAGCGACACGTAGCCGGCTATGTTAACCCGTTATGCAACGCAATACGCCTTACTTTCTATCCGATAACGAGCTCAACTCGCCGGGGTCTCTTTGAAACTTGCCACGTATTCCTTTTTGCTGGCTACAGCGCTTCTGATCACCCAAGTTGCCTGCGCGGATTCTACAAAATTGAGCTCCAGTCGGCTCGCCGCCAAATCAACAGATATGCCCGCATTCACCCGCAATGCCGATTGCCTCGACTTCATCAATGAAAACCCACAGCGAGTCACCTGCGGATTTATCGAGTTACCCTTAAACCACAACAAGGGGGACAACAACACAATCACCCTACCAATACTTATTGCCGGGCAAACTCGATCTCTAAGTGCTAAGCCATCGAGAAAAGCAATACTGATCCCCGGTGGCGGTGGACCCGGCGCTTCCATAGGCTTCGGCCTACCCTACCAGCAGAACGAATACCTCGAAATTTATAGTGGCCTTCGATCTGCCGGATTTGACGTGGTCATACTGGATCAACGCGGGACGGGATTGGCCAAACCAGCACTGCGGTGTCCGGAAACGGCAACGGCTTTTATAAACAGTGTTTCAGAAAAACAGACATTTGAGGATTCACTTGAGACCTATCGCAACTCCCTGAATGAATGTCGCACACGATTAGTATCTCAACGCATTGCACTGCAAAATTTTGATACCTATCAATCTGCAAAGGACTATCTGGCAGTAATAAGCAAACTACCCTATGAATGGTGGGGAGTTCTTGCTACCTCGTATGCAACCGTCCTCGCGCAGGAGATGGAGTTACTACAGCCATCAGTGTTTGATCGCATTGTTCTCGATTCACCGGTGGCTGTTGATTACCAGAGGCCTTTTACTTTCGAGCTGTCCGAATCGTCAATTCAACGGATAATATCACTCTGTGAGATTACCCACAGGTGCAATAGTCAATATAAAAATTTAGAGAACAAATTTCAGCAAGTTCGATCGCGTTTCAAGCAACAACCGATTTCCATAAATATTGAATTTTATGAGGGGAGAAGACAGCAACAAGCTATTCTCGAAGTTGATGACGCCACATTGCTGGATATGCTCATACTCGCGGCCTACAGCAATCACAGTATTGCTAATATTCCGTGGATTATCGACGGCCTGTATAAAGGAAATAACAACAGACTCAGACAACTGGCAACCGATTATTGGTACTACAATACGGATCTTGATTTTGCTTCTGCACTAAGCTGGGTAATTCATTGCAAAGAAAGACAGCCGATGGAAAAAGCGTACTTACGTCGTCACCCGACCGACTACAATAATTATTCCGACGTTTCAAAAGCGGCCTTTAACCAGGAAAAACTAACCTGCGCAGACTGGCCTGTAGAATCGCCATCTGCAGAATCAAAAAACAAAGCGCTGGAAAATACTCTTATCACTACCAAAGCACTGATTATCGCTGGCGACCTGGATCCTGTCATCAATCACGATGACATAAGCAACACAGCTGACAATTTTAGAGACAAGCATATTATGATGATTCCGGGCACTGGACACTCGGTCTGGTTTCAGAGTGCCTGCACCCGTCAAAACACAGTGATTTTTTTTAGCAACGATTCAAGTACGAACCTGCTCGACTGCAAAGACGGAATCAACCAATTCAAATAACGATTCATATAACATTGCAAAGCAGCTTCTATACTGCCATTGCATTATGCTTAAAGAGCAACGAATAGATTACGACATCCCCGCCAAGTGTGAAAACCGACAAACAAATCATAACGCTTGCACAAATGATACTGCAAAACGGCGGGCCTGTTACTGTGCTTACCGGGGCAGGCATTAGCGCAATGTCCGGGCTGCCCATCTACCGGGATGCGGCAGGAAACTGGATACACAAGCAACCAGTACAAGGCCCGAAATTCAGATCCTGTGACGCAACAAGGCAACGTTATTGGTGCCGAAGCTATTTCGGCTGGCAGGCCTTTTCAAAAGCCAGACCCAACAGTTCACATCACGACCTGGTGACCCTTGAAAGAAACAAGCTGATCAATCACGTAATAACACAGAATGTCGACGGCCTGCATCAATCTGCTGGTAGTAAAATCACCATTGCATTGCATGGCAGTCTGTCAGAAGTTATCTGCTTAAGTTGCGGTGACGTCAGCAGCCGGTCTGACCTACAAACCCGACTAACAGTAAACAATCCCGAGTTTTTAAAAATAGATTTTAAAGCCGCACCGGACGGTGATGCCATAGTCGATGACCATCATATAGAAAAATTTAATATTGTTGATTGCTCCAAATGCAGAGGTGTACTGCAACCGCACGTGGTTTTCTACGGAGACAACGTGCCAAAGCAACGGGTAAGCCTATGTATGGACCATGTTCTGAACAGCCGCATGCTGCTTTGCATCGGCACATCGCTAATGGTGTTTTCGGGCTACCGATTTTGCAAAGCAGCCAATGAAGCAGGCATACCTGTTGTCATGATCAACAATGGTGTAACTCGCGCCGATGATATCACCACGTTAAAAATAAATGACCAGGCCGCTGGAGTACTAGCTCAATTAAAAACACATCTCCTGCGGGCTAGCCCGGTTTACTCATGAAAATGACGGCATCCCGCTTGATCCTTGATTCCACAGCGAATTTTTTCTCTTGCAAATATCAGTAAGCCAAGTAAATGAAAACATGGAACGCGAGAAGAAATACCCTGTGAAACCATTGCTCTGCGCGCTATGCTCGCCATTTCACGAATAAACCGGGCTAGTGTCAGTGAGTGATGTGCAACAAATTCCACTTGACCCGAGTTGCACACTGAGCTTGCTGCCGCAGTTTATTGATACCAAAGAGTCCGACAAGCTAGTACGCAAATGGACCAAGGAACTTAATTGGGTACAATCCGAAATCTTTATTTACGGCAAAAAAGTCGCTATTCCCAGGCTTAACGCCTGGTACGGTGATAAAGCCTATGCCTACTCCGGCACCCAATTCGCAGCACAGCCATGGACAACTGAGCTGGCCGAATTAAAGGCACGGATAGAACAAACCAGCAACCTTGAATTCAACAGTGTCCTGATCAACTGGTACCGAGACGGACAAGACAGTATGGGATGGCACAGCGACGATGAAAAATGCCTGGGGGATGCACCACAAATCGCGTCACTGAGCCTGGGTGAAAGCAGACGGTTCATTTTCCGCGAGAAATCAGATCACTCAAACAAAAAGGAAATGCTGCTATCAAACGGCAGTTTACTTTTGATGCTTGGGGAGACTCAGCGTCTATGGCAACACTCGCTGCCAAAAACCAGAAAATCGATAGGTGATCGTGTCAATCTGACCTTCAGACAGATCGAGCATCTCTTGTAGAGATAACTATAGGTGGATACACCAGCTCACTCTTGAGCACAACGGGAATGCAGCAGTAAAGCTCGGAACTACTCGCCCTAAACACTACAGCTTCCTAACTACAGGCTTCTAACTACTACGGCGTGTAATCAAAACTAACGACAAAGCGGCGATTGTAAGGCACATAAAAACAGGTAACATCTTTTCTCACTGTAGCCTGCATGCAGGCAGTTACTTACAAACGCTAACGCATTTACAAATTTTCAAGGGAAATGGCGCGCCCGGAAGGATTCGAACCTCCGACCGCCTGGTTCGTAGCCAGGTACTCTATCCAGCTGAGCTACGGGCGCACAGTCGCTCAATTATGAGCAGTATTAGCCATACCGTCAAGCACAATCGAAACTATTGTTGCAGGGCAGACTCGGCCTGATGTGACTCAATAAGGCCCAAAGTGACTAATCGTGGTGGAGTGCCTATTGAACAAAGCCACATAAATGGCGGGACTGGAATGGCGGAGAGAGAGGGATTCGAACCCTCGATGGAGCTATAAACCCCATACTCCCTTAGCAGGGGAGCGCCTTCAGCCACTCGGCCA
>CALIHW010000017.1 GCA_938020525.1 uncultured Granulosicoccaceae bacterium
GGCAGCCAGCTCACACTGCATCGCAATACATACAAGGCGATACAGAATTCTCTCACTCTGTACTCTACAACTTAGCAGAGGCAGATTAAATAGCTCTTTACGCTCAGCCAAAGACCCGTCCCCTATACCTAAAGGAATAGATATACACTGCTATATTGCGAGCCGGTAAATATTCGATTTTCAACCCGCCAAAGAGCGACCCCGGTTAACGACCTACCCAAAAGAAGACGGATAAGTTAGCTGATTTTGGCCGTGCTAATATTTAGCCTTACGCCGAAGGGCAATTCTGGCATCACGGGTTGTTATGCTTCCTAGACACCTCAATGGTAAGTCGATCGACTACTTACAGTGGAAAGATAATCACTTGCGTCTGGATATTGGAGCGCAAAACTTTGCCCCCATTGAGATCTCCCCAACTCTGAATCAAAGCGCCGACGACAAAGCCATTATTAAACTTTGCAGCCAGGTACATGACTTTGGCTATGCAAGTTATCGATGGAACGCACCGTCTGAAAATATTGCTGCAGACGTTCAGCGGTTACATACGAAGTTATCCCTTGATAACCATGATAGCGGCATAGTTACAGAAAGCAGCGGATTGTCTTTACTGCAAGATATGACTGGCACAAGCCAGGGAAAATTTATACCCTACACCGCGCGTGCGATGGGCTGGCACACAGATGGTTACTATAATGCACCCGCATGTGCGCTACGCTGCTTCACGCTGCACGCAATTAATCAGGCCGCCTCCGGCGGCACATTATCGCTGGTTGACGATCGGATGTTACTAATCCGACTGTATGATCAGAACCGGGACATAGTCACGCTGTTAACTGATGCTCAGGCAATGACCATTCCCGGCAATAAAGATGAGTTGGGGCATAACCGGCCTGCTCGTACAACTGCTGTATTCTTTAACCACGCGGATGGCACTCTGGGTACACACTTTACTACCCGCAAATCCAACATACACTGGAAAACACCAGATATACAGTATGCAGCCCTGTGTGCAGCTAAACTCATTGAAGATAGTCCTGACTTGCATCACAAAGTTCGCCTGGAGGCTGGCCAGGGAATCATTGCACGCAATATATTGCACAGACGTGAAGCGTTTACTGATGACAAATCACAAGAGCCGCGCCAGATGTTAAGAGGCCGCTATTTGCAAGTCCCTAATCCAGTTCAACATAAATCACTCAAAGTGAATACACATGCTCCATGTCAGTGACCTGCTATTACAGCACCGTG
The DNA here is from genome assembly GCA_938020525.1 of uncultured Granulosicoccaceae bacterium. Classification (GTDB taxonomy): domain Bacteria; phylum Pseudomonadota; class Gammaproteobacteria; order Granulosicoccales; family Granulosicoccaceae. Next base: position 1,249 of record CALIHW010000017.1, read on the forward strand.
AAATCAGTACCTTTGAAGAGTTGATAGAGGTCGTCAAGCAAAGAGCCAATGGTGAAATGTTTTTCAGAATGGATTTAAAGCCGCCGTACCCGGACACACCGGACAACTGGGATCTCGTATTGGAAGCAGCATTTAACAGCCCCGTCACAAGTCCGCCTCTGGATATCAAAGACAACAAAAATTAAACATGCCGCGCAATAATGACCCACTGAATCTAACAGAAGCTGAAAGCCAACTGCTCGACGGCTCTTCATTTACTGACAGACAGGTACGTCTTGTAGATCTCTTTCATCAGTTGGAGCATACGAGCGAAGAACTGAAATGCGCTCAACTGAAACTTGAAATTGCCGGATTACAGCTTGATCTGGATGACAAAGACAGCGCATGGCAGCTTGCACATGAGATCATTCCAGTATTCATTAATCATAAGCTGTTCGAAGATGCTGCACTTGCAGGTCAGTATGTATATTTGTGTGACAAAGACGATGCCATCAGTGCGATCGGACAAGCAGCCTGGTTAGCAGTGACTTACCCGATTGATCCACACCTGACGGTCAACATACTTGATCATATTGTTGATGAAACACCGGATAAATCCGATGGTGCGGCAGTAGTAGCCGCCACTGCTCACTACGTGGTGGATTTGCGAGCAGACAGCGGCAATCGCGAGCAACTTGAACTGATGAGCGGATCAATGCTCGCACGCGTAGCACGACGACACAGCAACATCGAAAATCAGACTCAGTTCGAGACCTGGGTAAACGCACTGGAACTAAACGCACCCGAACAATTTCTGGTGCGCTTGCGCAACGTAATCGATGTGATGGTACAGGACACTTGGTGGTTTGACCGCGATGAGCTAACTCGCGAATTTACTGATGACCCCCAAAATAACGACAACAATAACCAAAGCAATAAAGAAGACCAGCCATGAGTGTATGGCTTGAACCCGGAGATCAAAACACCAGTAGCGGATCCATGGTAGATGTCGCATTTAAAATTGATTGTCAGCGGTTGCCTGCTGATCATGCCTCTGCACTGACAAAGGCGTTATGTAAGACGCTCCCCTGGCTTGCTGACCTTAAAAACACTGGAATTCATCCGGTACATGTTGCAGGTAGTCAAAACGGCTGGCAACGTCCTGAGATAGAAGATAATGAAGAACTGCTTCTATCAAAAAGAACTCGCTTGCGAATTCGCGTAAACAAAAAATACGTAGATGAGCTAATCAACGGCTTGAAAGACGTTACATTGTCAATTGATGGATATCCATTGAAGGTGATGGAAGGTCGCACGAACCCGTTACACTCTTCAGCCACATTGTTCTCACGCTATACAGCTTACGGTGATATCAACACTGATGACGAAGAGGTTTTCACACGGCGTATAATTGAAGAGTGCGAGCAGCTCGGTTTTTCCCCAACCAAACTACTCTGCGGCAAATCGCACCTCGTCTCGACAAACAATGGGAAAATAACTACTCGAAGCCTTTTGATAGCAGATATACCGATAGAAAAATCACTAACACTGCAGGACAACGGATTAGGCGACCATCGTCTAATTGGTTGCGGTCTATTAATACCACATAAAGACACGGCGGCTGTTAACTGACCCGATGGTACTTAGCTATTGGTAAATTCCGCAGGATCAAAGCCCGCCTTACGGTAGTATTCGTGTGCCCTGACCTCGTCTTGCTCTACTCCCTGGCCTTCAGAAAATATCATCCCAAGCGTTGACCAGGCACCGGCAAGCCCGTTTTCTCCTGCCAGCTCAAGAAACTTTATCGCCTCAGTGGTGTTCTGCGTAACACCTTCACCAAAGAGATAGTTTACTCCCAACGCATGCTGCGCCAATCCCAGAGACTGATCTGCAGCAAGTTTCATCAATGCAGCACCCTTTGCTGGTTGCGCAATAACACCAAGGCCGTTCTGCAACATGATTGCACAGCGATATTGAGCTTCTGCAATACCGGCATCGGAAAGCGGCTCCAGCATTTGCCAGGCACGGCGGAACTCCTTTGCTTCAAAGGCAGCTATTCCGCTACTTAACTGCATATCTTCTTCGTTCATGTTGCTTGGTTTCTTAATCTGAAACAAAAATTGGACACAGGCTTAGTGTAGAGTAACAATGGGTACGGTAACAATGGATGCATGTGATAAGGCAGTATCAGTCAGTATACAGAGTTTCCTCTCAATACTAAAAACTCCTGATAACAGGAAACCAGATCACACAACAATGTCACAAGTATCAATCTACACGAAGCACGATTTGCACAGAGACCCAATGACTAGAAGACAAAGAGTATGTGAGCTAGCCGATGTACCAATGCGAGATATGCGTTGCGTTTCACTAGAGGATAAAAACGTACTTGTTGCAAACACAGAATACGGCGTGTTCGTCAGCGATGAAATGTGCACCCATGAAGACGCCAGACTGTGCGACGGAAACCTGAATGGAACTTTAGTAAAATGCCCGCTGCACGGAAGCCGCTTTGACCTGACCACCGGAGCTGTTCTGGATGATCCGGCCGAAGATAATCTAACCATTTACCCGGTAACCGTAGAAAACGGTGTCGTATATATACAGACAGACAACCAGACGACCGAAAAGAAAAACTGATTATGGCAAAACATTCTGCAGAAGTACCAGAAAAAGCTGACGACATCCTGATGCATTCAGTACTTCAGCGCGTCGCTACCGGGCCTGAACTCAGTAAGAACATCAGCTACGAAGAAGCAAAATCTGTCACCAATGCATTACTTGAAGGTACACCAGATCCAGTACAAGCTGCGATTTACCTGATCGGTTTGCGTATGAAGCGCGAAACAGATGACGAACTATTGGGTATTCTGGATTCCTTACGAACTCATACGGAGCAAACAGTGACTGCCGCGGATGATGTGGTTGTGATCTCCGATCCCTACAATGGCTTTAACCGAACACTACATGCCTCGTTGTTTGTGCTACCGGTGCTCGCCGCATGTGGTGTTAAAGCCTACTCGCATGGTGTTGAGCTGATGGGTCCAAAGTTTGGCGTTACCCATCATTCAATCATCAAAGCCCTTGGAAGTGATCCGCTACAAAACATGCAGTTTGTAGCTGATCGCTTAGACAATCCGGACATTGGCTGGGGATATGCCGATCAGAGTGTATTTTGTAAAGACCTTCATTCATTAAGTAAATTGCGAACCCAAATTGTAAAACGCACAGCAATCAACACAGCTGAAGTGATGCTAACGCCTATCAGGGGCCACTCTAAAACGCACCTGGTAACCGGTTATGTTCATAAACCTTATCGTGAAACCTACGCCATGCTTGGGCGCCATATGTCACACGATTCACTCCTTTTAATACGCGGAACAGAGGGAGGTGTCATCCCCTCATTTCGTGCGAAAGCTCATTTTGTACGCTACTCAGGCAATGAAGCAGAAACCGAACATGACGTTGAGCTTGAGTCATTAGGCCTTGCCCGAGATTACCGGGCTGAGGACATTCCGGATTCAATGCCTGTTGCAACGCCAAGCTCGAACACTATAGGTATGAAGTGGGATATCGATGCACTGGCAAAGCTTTGTGCAGAAAAAGGGCTACGTGCACTGGAAGGTGAGCCAGGTGCTGTTCAGGATGCAGCTGTGCTCGGCAGTGCGCTGATTATGTGGCACACCGGCGCCAAATTATCTATAGCAGATGCCACTGAGGCTGCTCGAGACGCCATAAGCTCCGGTGCTGCGTTGCAACATCTCCGTGCAGGTTTATAGGGTTATTACCAATAGCTTTACACTAGCCCGTTTTATTCATGAAAATGACGGCATCCCGCTTGATCCTTGATTCCACAGCGAATTTTTTCTCTTGTAAATATCAGTAAGTATTCAACGCGAGAAGAAAATACTCTGTGAAACCAATGCTCTGCGCGATATGCTCGCCATTTCACGAATAAACCGGGCTAGGAAGAGCGCCGATTTAAATATTAGTAAATATGTTCTTCCGCCATGGAAAGACGCTCTAAAGACAACCGCATTAATCAGTGATTGAATACAAGACTATCAGTGGTTTCGTAATATCGTATTTCATAACGATGATTGGAAAATGTAGCTGTAGAAGACCACACGAACACCCGGAATTGCCCACTTGAGCAACTTCATAATGAATATGCCGCCGTTAGCGCGAGCTAACTCAGTTTGATATATGAAATTTAATGTTATTAAATTCGAGATTGCTTAGATCCGTTTTCGTTATGGTAAGCACCAAATGGTACATGTCTCCCCAAATCCAATAGAGCAATTTACTTGTAGGCAGTTCTAACAATACCACCTCTTTCTGAATATCAAAATCATGGATGAAACCATAAGGAGTATCTAACATACTAGCTGCCTCCTGTTCAGCAATCAATCTCCATTTTTTTTCGTAATACTGACGGATTTCCAGTGGTAAGATCGCAGGATCTTTATTGTATGTTCCTATTGCCGCATCGTTCCGGTAGCCTTCGAAATCCCATATCCAACTGTTTAACCGAGCCGTTTCGTTCTCATACCGCCCAAACAGCGTAGCAGGATAGGCTTTAACTGAAGTTGAAAGCATGTCACTCTCCCATTCATCGTCTCCAGCAGGGACAAGATGACTTATTGAGATGTTTGCTAGATCCTCTATTAGCGGCGATAGTATCTCTGGTGAAAACGGAGTAGTTTCACTAAGCTTTTGCGCCCGCAGGAGCAACTGGGATATCTCATCAACGCTCTTTGAATGTTCTTGCTTGAGAGTTTCAAAAGCGTGACCAATATTGGATAGGTTCGTTAATCTTCGTAAGAGTTGATCTTTATTCTCGACATCATCTTCACTATCTAGTGTTTTCTTTATACCCTCGATTTCTCGCTCTCTTGATTCTTTATGTGACGACATTCGATCAGAAGCCCCATAAAGATGGTTGATCGCTGTTTGAAACAAACCTGTTGTGGTTTCCCAATCAAATGGTTGAAAACTCCTTTGTGTCAGGTCAATTCCAATGTCATACAAGAATTAGGACTGCTCTATAGCACATCATCAGGGTAGAGTTCGGAATATCTAGGTGATACGTGTTCCCATTGAATTTCATTATCTGTAAGGTACTGGCATACCATATTTAGCTCCACAGACTTCGGTATATCAATACAAATGCACTTAGGGTTAGCACCCTCATAGCTACAGCCCATAGCAACAAGTGAATCTAAATGCCGTTTCTCTGGACCTTCTTCATTTGCAGGATTTTCAAATATAACTCGGACAAGCTTGTTACCAGATTTCTCCAAGACTTGTGTGAATACTAACTGCCCATCCTCTTCAGAATATTCTGCGCCAATGATATCGCCCGCTGCAATTCCATAAAAATAGAATGGGCAATTCTCCATCCGATACCGCCCATCTCCAAGATCTACGACCCAGAGTGTTTCCACATAAGCTTCATCTCCTTCCTCATGACGGAGAACTACTTTTTGATAATCCGTTTCAGTCATAACTTCCCAAATAACTTGGTCTTACTAGATGGTTCTTTAAACAATGAAGTCTGCTGCATGTCTAATGATTTAGATATTACGCGCTGGCAAATGCACCGTGGCGACCGACCGTTTTGTTCTCTTACTTGAGAGCCAATTCGTCGCAATAACCGGCTGGAATTGGCGACTACTGCTGAATTGACATTTCGTTTGTAACGCAGGAAGTATTCTAAATACCTATAGCTACTCAACAGGTGCTACGTGTTCTTTGCTGACGTTCGGATTAGATAGACACAGTACTTACGCTGACGCTGATTTAGGTGCGATTATCTAACAACGCAATGTGCTACTGTGGTTATATCATCACCACCACCAAAACTTCGACGATTGTTCATAAATATATTTCCGCTTTCATCCTGGGTGTACCAGAGGGCCCCGAAGAACCTGATATTGGATTGGGAAGTTGGAACATATCTAAGTGTTGGTCCAATGATGCTGAGATTTCTATATAAGGGAAGTTCGTTACCAGGCTTGTCTTCCCAAGAACCATCAATAGTCATCGCTTGAAATGTACTTTCGTGGAAATTCTCTGTTTCATTCAGTTCTACTAAGGTCGCTGTGTAAAATGCATCAGTTATATTCTGTGCATCTGCCAGGGTATCGGTAGTGCTCCCATCGCAGTTACAAAAGAATTCCTCTACTACGATTTTGCACGTCAAAGGCACACCTATAAAATCTGTTGCCGGAACTTGATCTACTGCGGCGCCTGATACCATGGCCGGAGTATTCACCAAGTCAAGGCGGCATGAGGTATCGGTAGTAGGATTCCAGCCCCATGGAAAGCTTCCAACGTCATCGCACCTGAGTATATCTATCTGTTGATTTTCGATTGATTCTCCGGTAGTCACAATGCAGCTTTGACCGTTTTCAAAGCCAAACCCATCACCATCACTATCAGTTTCTGCTGAAAGGCAGTTCGATAAAGTAACTGCAGTTTGCGAAGCGCTCGGATCACAAGTAGCCACTCCATTCCAACCAAAGCCATCACCATCAGTATCGACGCATTGCTCGGTTATCTGAGCGGCGGCTGGTGCACCACTCATTAACGGATCGCAAGTAGCAACACCATTCCAACCGAAGCCATCGCCGTCTGAATCGATGCATTGCCCAACTTGGGCTTGCTGTGCCTGCCCACCGACAACCAAGCAACTTTGACTGTTCTCATAACCAAACCCGTCACCGTCGCTATCACTGTCAGCAGAAGAGCAGCTTGGCAACATGGAAGTCGTGGTTTGTGCGGCGATTGGGCTGAGTGGCAAGGCACTACTGATGATCGCTACTTGTACAAACAGCGCTATATTCGGTTTTCTCATCTTTGCTGTCTTTTATTACGTCATTACATAATAGCGGAGCAATGTGTTATCGTCAAATGCAAGACTGCAAAGCCTGTCGCTTTTATGCGTTATTGCATTTAGATCTATACACCAATTGGCCGGTCAGCAAACGCCGCTAGCCAGTCCAGCAAAGTCACGAGGTCAGTGAATCTCATCAATTCTCAATGGCTCTGGAGTGCCCTTACGGTCATTCGACGGTAAACTTAATTCAGCGCACTGATAGTGGATTGGTTGTCGCACCCTGGGATGTGATTGATGCCCACGTCCGCTTGGTTGCTTAACGATTACGCTATGTTCGATGACGCCTTTCTACACGAGTATTGTCGAATGACCGCTTTAGAGTAACGAATCTGCCTAGCCAGCATTATTCACGAGGATTCGGCGTTCAGAGGAAATGTGGCTAAACAGGTCGGCCAATCGTTCGAGAAACGTGGCTTGCCACGTGCCGAGGAGGATTGGCCGAGATGTGACGCCAGATTTTCTTCTGGCGTCGAATAGACACACTGCTAAATTCGCTGATG
>CALIHW010000018.1 GCA_938020525.1 uncultured Granulosicoccaceae bacterium
TGTTTTTTGCCAAATCGATACCGATCAGTTTAAGATGTTTCATGGGCGCTTTCTCCGTTAAATGGTTTTGTTAACACGCTACCATTTTGGCACATTGTGATGCCGGTAAGGAGGGAGCGTCCATACCATCACCCTACGTGATGGCGTGAAGTTGTTGAACCTGAAAGTTGCGATTCTTTATAACACCGTAATTCAGTTTTGTTATCAGGGAGCTGCTCGTCAAACCTGACGCGCTGTTTTTACAATCCACGATATAAAAACCTCCACTTCCTGACGGTTGGAGTTGAATTCGGTGGTCACAATGTCGTAGCCAGTGTCTGTGCTTACTACTTCTTTGAAAGGTCGAACCAACTGCCCGGCAGACAATACATCTTTGAGTATTGGCCAACTGGCAAGCACCACACCCTGCCCTGCGATTGCCGCCTGTACGGCAAGTCCATAGTCACTGAAACGAAGACCCTCGTCCATGGATGTAGTGTGCACGTCGCTACGCTGCAACCAGTTCTCCCAGGAAAACCACTTTGCTGTGTTTTGTGCCCAGTTTAATTTTGAAAGATCCCAATGAATCAGGGGAACTCTTGCCAAATCTGTCTGCGTGGTTATGCGGTTTGAGCCCTTCATCAAGGAAGGACTGCACGCTGGAAATATTCGATCGTCGAAAAGTCATTGAGTGATAAGAGAATTATCACTATCAACACCATACCGGATAGCAACATCGACATCACTTCGCGCCAGATCGACTATCTCCTGAGAAGAGTCGATCAAAACGGCAATCTCCGGATAAAGCATTCGGAATTCCTGCAGCTTGGGTACTAGCCATGCTGTCGCAAGAGAGGCTTCTACCGAGACAATCAACCTCTTCAAGTTCCTTTGTTCACGCATTTTCAGAACAGATGAATTGATCAAACTCATTGCGGAACTGAGATCCTGCAAGCTGGCCGATCCTGTGCGGGTAAGGGCTAACCCTCTCCCTTTGCGAGCTATAAGCTTCACACCTACGGCGGACTCGAGTTTGCCAATCAATTGTTTAACCGCAGCCGGGCTTACATTCAGCTCCTCTGCAGCCGTTGGATAATGCAAATGACGCGCTACAGCTTCGAATGCCCGAAGGGCGTTTAATGAGGGCAATGAGTTATTCATGTGAGAATTAAGTTAATCTAACTTCTAACGCAGATCAAATGATTTTCTAAACCCTTCCAGCGATGTATATTGTAGATAAAAGCGACAACCAAAATCCTCAGAAAAACTACTTTTTCTTACCCCGGAAACGACAATGAACTCAAGTGACGGCAACACCCGAGATTTGGTATCAAGTATTCCCGGCGCTGGTTGGGACTACAGCCTTTCAAGGCATCCGTATCACGAAATCGAACGCCCGATGAAGCCACACTACTGCGTGTACAACCGTCGCCATATGGCGTGTTGTTTCGATACAAAGTCCACTGAGGAAAGCTACTGGTTATTACGACAAAAGGCTGCATTGCTTAACACGGGTGAGTATCCGTTGCAGTTCGCAGGACCAGATGCGGAACGACTACTCGACAAACTGTTTACAAAAGACATCACCAAGTTAAAAGTTGGCCGGTGTGGCTATGGACTGGCGTGCTATGAAGACGGCGGCCTGATTGTTGACGGAATTCTATTGCGCCTGGCGGAGGATCGCTTCTGGTATGCACAAGCTGACGGTGATTTCTATAGCTGGGCCCGTGCTCACGCTGCGGGTATGGATGTCGAAATCACCGACCCGAAGGTGTATGTGTCCCAGGTACAAGGGCCCAACGCACTAAAGATATTAGAAGCCGCCAATGGTGGCAGTATGCCGGAGCCATTTGGTTATTTTGCTATCGCGCGCGTTAACTTTGCCGGGCAGGAACTGATCGTCACCCGCACTGGCTATACCAATGAACTCGGGTGGGAGTTTTATACTGAACCGCATCACGATGCCAACAGCATATGGGAACATCTTAAGGAGGCTGGCGAGCCACACGGACTGGAAATATTCGGACTTGATGCCATGAACATTCGACGCATCGAGGCCGGCATTCTCAATGCTGGCTCTGACTTTGATCACACGACCACTCCGTACGATGTCGGTTTAGGAAAATTCATTGACGAGGATAAAGCCGACTTCATAGGTAAAAAGGCCCTTGAAACGGCGTCACGAGAATCAAAGCTATTTGGCATTAAATGCACATACGCAGAACCTTTAATCGCTGGAAAAATTGAGTCAGAAGGAGAAGTCGTTGGGAAGGTTACTGCAGGTGCGACCTCACCTTTCCTCGGTCATGGTATCGGAATAGCACGTCTCGATAGTTCAGGTTTTACTTCTGGAAGTACGGTTAAGGTTGGCTGCAAAGATGGCTCGATGCATGAGGCAGAACTCGTCACACTCCCGTTTTACGATGAACTTGCAGAAATTCCCCGAGGAAAGCGTATAGATATCCCCACGCGCTGAAGTGAGATAGTTAGCAGCGTAGCAAGGACGTTAATCTATAAACAACTTTCTGAAAGCACTCTCACCACGTTGCGTAAACTGAACCACCCGGGAATCGTCGAGTCGCTTAGCCCACTTTTTTTCATAGCAATGATTTAGCAACGCAGCACCGGTAACACCCGCGAGATGATGTCGCCTGACACTCCAGTCAAGACAAGCACGGCATATGGGTCGCCTGCTGTTTTTTTTGACTGCCAGTACAATGCCGATCTCATCAAGCTGTTTTTTACCCGCTGTCGTGAGTTCTACTTTTAAGTCATCAGCTTGCTTCGAAGTCTTTATCCATTGCTTTTTTGAGAATGAGTCATACAAAGCTACACCTAGCTCACCTGCAAGATGATCGTAACAAACGCGTGCTGCACGAAGCTCAGGATCATTCGGACCAGGCCTGAATCTGACAGCTCCGGTTTTTTCTGCAACCCCCATCAGGCTTTCCAGAAGCTGCGCGATATCATCATCGGCCAGTTGAAAGTACTTATGGCGACCCTGGCTTGCGACGACGACCAAACCAGCGTCAACCAATTTAGATAGATGAGCGCTGGTGGTTTGTTTGGTGATATTCGCAACGGCTGCAAGTTCGGTTGCGGTACGCGCCTCCCCTGACATCAACGCAGTCAGCATCGCAGCTCGCGCCTGATCACCGATTAAGGCGGCAATCGGGACTATATTGGGACCGTCATACATAGTTCGATCCTAACCGAACCATCTCCATCCGACAAGGCGTTAGGATATCCAGACACTCAACAACCCCAACGCTCAACAAACGAGAGAAACATGGCTATCACCTGCATAATTCGCTACCAGATAGAACCCACACAAAAACATCAGTTCGAGGAGTATTCACGCAACTGGGGCAAGTTAATCCCTGCGTGTGGTGCAGATCTGATCGGCTATTTTTCACCACACGAAGGCTCATCCACGACCGCCTACGGGATATATAATGTTGACAGTCTCGCAGCTTATGAAGCCTACCGGGAACGCTTGGCAACTCACCCGGATGGCTTAGCCAATTATAAATTCGCGATGCAGGAAAAATTTATCCGCAGTGAAGAGCGGTTGTTCCTTAAACTAGTGGGCTGTTTGGAAAGTTAGGTAACACTTTTCTTCGCCACAGCCGCCATAGCTGCGTTAAAAAAGCTCGACGTAGGCCCTGCTATGCCTGCGTTTTTTCGCCTTGCTCTGACGACTGTGGCTGTGAAAAGTTTGTTACCGAACTTCCCGCACAGCCCACTAGCCTCTGGAAACTCAGATACGACAACTAACCGGAAAAACAAATGATCGGCGTTATATTTGAAGTCTGGCCCAAACCCGAATACAAAGACGACTACCTGAAACTCGCAGGGGAATTACGTGGCGTGCTGGAAGGCATAGACGGGTTCATTTCGGTTGAACGTTTTCAAAGCATCACAGACAACGAGAAACTCCTGTCACTATCATTCTTCGAGAGCCACACCGCGCTGGATGCCTGGCGCAATGTTGCAGAGCATCGAATAGCTCAGAACATCGGCAGAAGCAGTTATTTTTCAGATTACCGCTTGCGTGTTGTTACAGTCGAGCGTGACTACGGTATGAATGACCGGGAACAAGTGCCAACTGATAGCCTGATAGCTTCGGAGACCACGGATGCAAAAAACCAATAGTGCATCAGCGCGATTGGTCTTTGTTGTGCCTGCTCGCGGTTTTGTGGGGCTGTTCTTTTATGCTGATGGCAATCAGCCTTGAGAGCATACCGGTACTGACGACTGCATTTTTCAGACTCCTGCTGGCGGGAATACTTCTGGGTTTTTTCGTTCTTTATAAAAATGAACCCGTGGCTATTGATAAATTGTTTCTGCAGCAAACCGCAGTGCTCGGCCTGTTACGCGCCGCATTGCCTATCACTCTGATTCTCTGGGCTCAAACACGAATTGACAGCGGTGTAGCGGGAATACTCAACTCCACCTCGGCTTTGTTTACCTTGCTTGTGGCACACGTTTTCACCAGCACCGAAAAAATTTCAATGGCTAAGCTCATCGGAGTGATACTCGGCATGCTCGGTGTCGCTTTAATGATGGGGACCGACGCTATCAATGGTTTAGGCAGGGACGTCATTGGACAGCTCGCCATGCTTGGCGCAACACTAAGCTATGGGTTCGCCAATGTGTACAGTAAAACGGTGACCGCAAAATCACCAGCAGTATCGGCCAGTGGTAACTTACTGATGGGAGCATTATGCATACTACCGTTTGCGACAATTATGGAGTGGCCCGTAACCCAATGGCCAACCGCTCGATCGGTAGTTGCAATACTCGCACTGGCTATCTTCAGCACAGCGACTGCGTTTGTTGTCTGGTTTACACTTGTGCGTTCCATTGGCGCGAGCAACACTTCATTGGTTACATTTCTTATCCCACCAATCGCACTACTACTCGGAATAACCGTACTCGGTGAAACACCGGATGCCTTTGACTATGCAGGGTTTGTTTTCATCGCGGCAGGCTTGTGGATCAGCCAATACTCAAGATAAATGACGAAGGCAGGTAGTCAATATTCTTTGCACAAGTTACTTTTTCAATGAGGAAATGTTCTAAGTGCTGATTGAGGTCGGACAACAGCGTTGATAACTAAACTCATGCAGGCCCCCTCCGGGATGCCGAATTCTTGCAAATATAGTTGGTGACTTATCGCCGGTAAGCCAAGAGAACTATCTACTCCCGGTGAGTGCCTTTGCTGACGGTCAGTGTTTTCTCCCAACCGTCCGGCTTAGGGTACTGCGAATTAACAGTTGGTACCATATTGACATCATACGTGATTCACGTATATTAAGTCATGAAAACGGTCACCGATCACCTACTCTCACAAAAAACGTAGATCGTGAATGGACTCTTGATGAGCGTTTGGAATTTGTTAGTTGGATTGCAGTCAACCCAACTGCAGGCGACGTTATTCCAAACGCTGATGGTGTGAGAAAGGTTCGTTGGTCAACTAAAGACACTGGTAAACGCGGTGGTGTTCGAGTGATCTACTTCAATATTGATCAAGACATACTTCTTCTGATAGACATCTACAAGAAAAACAAGAAAGCCGATATATCGATATATCTATCAAGGAAATTAAAAAGGCTCAATAAAATGAAATTGAAAACTGATGCTGATATCGAACGTATCGCCAAAGCAATAGAAACCGATGCCGGACAATCAATTAGCACTATTCGTGATGCATTAGCTGAAGTCAGAGATGGCAATATTGGAGTTACCTACACCAAAGAACAACTTATTGTTCGAGCTGCCCGCACGAAAACAGAGCTCTCCCAAGCTGATTTTGCAAAAGCCATCAATACGCCTACCAGAACGCTGCAGGAATGGGAACAGGGCAGAGCAACACCACCAGGTGTGGCTTTGAAATTGTGCGAGCTGGTATTAAGTGAGCCGGATCTGTTAAGAGCATGAAAAATGCGCGAAGGAAACGCCATTAAAACAAGCGCGCGACACTTGACAGAGTGCATACAACTTCAGAGCACAACAATCCCAGAAGACAACTGTACAGGCGATTTCGTGCCCTTTGCTGTCATTCGTGGAATGCACGCCAGCATAGATCGGCTAGTCTCTTGAGAGACCGGTGGATGAGAAAGCCGCCGTTGCCAGTTGCGCTTTTAGTTGGGTGCTGGTTGACAATATTGCGCTGAATTTTTACTTGCCAACAACATATCGTCATGACATTGTAGAGACCACATATTGCTGTTGGAATTTCAATGAAAGTAACATTCGCTTTGCTATCCACAATTCTGTTTAACGTCTTATCATTTAACCCAAGCTATGCTCAAAGCAGGCCTGTTTGTTTCTCAGCTACTAGTGATTCAGACGGTGATGGATATGGATGGGAAAATGAACAAACCTGTATTGTTGCTGCTGAACAGAGTCAGTGTGAAGACAGAGGTGGGTTTCCCTGGGGATGGAATCCAAGTTCTGAGACTTCATGTCGACTTGATGAGCAAGTAACTACAAACGCGAATCCAAATACCATTGAAGACTTGGTTGTTGGCACGTGGGTGTGTAATTCGATGTACTTAGCATCACCACCATTTAGCTCTAATCCAGTAGCCCCTCCATTCGAAGATGAAGTGATCACGGCGATGTGGAGTTACTATTTTAGGCTGATAAGTGGTCAAGATGCGGCTCAGACTCTAAGTCAAAAACTAATAACTTTAAGGACTGACGGGACTGCTTCCGTCAGCAATGCCTTTGTTCCAGATGAGCAGCGATTTAGCTCTGGAAGCACACCGGGTCAGGGGACGTATGTACCTGCAATTGAAAGAACTTGGACAGTAAGCGACTCTCGGTTATTAATAACTGATGGAGGAGCGGACCCACTGTTGAATAGTAGACAGTCAGGATTTTCGTTTGAAAAAATCAACGGTGTCGATTTTCTACATCTCTACAGTTCAACAACACGTCGACTAACGTGCATAAGGCAGTAGCCCGAGGAAATGAATGGCTCTGAAGTGCCCAAACCGGACAGTCGCGTTTTTACAGCGAACGTCTGCTTATTCGTTATCTATAATATATTTTGGATATTTACAAAATATAAGTCGGCGACAGTTGCAGGGTTAGTATGAAGAGAATACCGTAGCTGCGCCGTTTTCTGAAAACGAAAGTACATCATAGCCTTGAGGGATAAGACTATTCATACCCGGCGACATCATTGGCATACC
>CALIHW010000019.1 GCA_938020525.1 uncultured Granulosicoccaceae bacterium
AGACCAGTAAGGTGCGGAAATCATCAAGGCGCGGAACAAAAGTGTTCCAATATGACGCCGGATATATGGGAGCAGACCATTTTCTTTATTCAGGGCTTGCAACAACGGGAGCGTCCATATAGGGATAAGCTTGCGCATCCAGCCAAAGTGCGGCACGTAAGATACGTAATTACCAAGTCTATCTGGCGACTTAATTCGATGTTATTTTGTAGTGGTCGTTGTGGCAATTGGTGGATGCGCAAGCTTATCCCCCCTACGGTGATGCTCTGAAACACCTAAGTGCTTCAGATAATTCTGTTACAGATAATTGTCAGAAATACGTAGCATGTTCAAACGAGTAATCACATAGCTCGCTTATGCAATTGTCCGTGCTCAATCTCATAGTGGCTATCAGCAATTGCTTCACAATCTCTCAAGTCGTGTGTCACCATAATCACAGCTCGGGCTTTTTCAGTTGCAAGCGTGCGTACCAGTTGCAACATATCTGCACGGGTTTCCTGATCAAGCGCGCTGAAAGGTTCATCCAGAAGAATCACTCCAGCGTCACGCAGAATAGCCCTGGCAATTGCTACCCGTTGTTGCTGGCCACCGGATAAAAGGTTGACCCGGGTATGGATAAAATCCTGCAAACCAACACTCATAAGTACAGATTCAGCTAGTTCTACATCACGTCCTTTTTTAGGGATTTTCGGGTTGATGCCAACGACGACGTTATCAAGTGCGTTTCTGTGTTCAAATAGATTATGTTGCTGAAACACAGTGGTGACTGGTCTTTTATCGGGCGGTAGTTGCGTAAAATTGATATCGCGCCACATCAGATTGCCATCAACAGGTTGTTGAAACCCGGCAATCAAATCCAGCAGGGTGGATTTCCCGCTTCCAGAGCGACCACTGATGCAGGTGATCTCACCGGTAGCGACCTGCATAGAGAAATCATAGCGGGTGTCACTACCCGAATAACGGAAGCGAACATTTTCAAGCTTCAGCATGATAACCCTTTTCAGTTTGCGCTTTTTTACTTGCAAACAGATGTGGTAGTAACAGAAAGACAGCGAGTGTTATGGCTAACATGATTAGTGCGATGCCTGCAGCTTCATCTGTACGGTATGAACCCATTTTTTGAAATAAAAGCCACGGCAGAGTGATGAAGTCCTGATTGCCGAACAGTGCAATGACGCCCAGATCTCCCAGTGACATGCAAAATGCCAGACTGGCGATATAGATTAACTCTGGCTTCACCAGGCTTGATTCAATCAGCCGCCATCGACTCCATCTCTTTAACCCGAGTGAGAACGCCAGTTTGTCATATCGATTTGCAGACTTAACCATAGCTGGTGCCAGAGCGGCGATTGCGAACGGCAGAACCATCAGTACATTGGAGGTGAGCAGGGCGAACACGGCCCATAGAGTTTGAGACCCACCCACGCTTCTGGCAAGTAGAAAAAAACCCAGCCCCAATACCAGAGACGGTACAGCCAAATACAAAGTGGATGAAAAGCGCAGCAGCTTGAGCAGTGGTTGTGAAAACCGGTTATTCGCAAGTCGCTGTTGCGTTGCGAGTGTCGCATAGGCAATAGCAATCAACACGCTGGAGAAAAGCACCAGCAAAGTTGAGAGTAGAGCAATAATCAGGCTCGTCGATAGCGCTCGCAGGAAATTCTTATCACCGGCCAGCTTGATGAAATTCGCGTTCATCCCGTCAGTAATAACAGCTATGAGCGGTAGTAAAAAAATAAGACCAAACAAGACGATGATCATGTGCTGAATGCCGGCCAGCATGGTTGAGTCTTTTATTTGATACTGATTAGCAGAGGGTGCGGAAATAAGACGATTGTCCTTACGTAGTCGGCTGGCGAGTATTATAAGTACCGCACAAATACCCAGCTGTGTAAGTGCAAGCCCGAGGGCGCGCCCCAGATCAAAGTCGAGCTTGATGGCTTCATAAATAGAGACTTCCAGCGTGTTGTACTTTGGCGAACCACCCAGCATTAGCACGATAGAAAAAGACGTAAAGCAAAGTAGAAATATAGTGATTGATACACCAGGTAGCGTGCCGGATACTGACGGCAGTTCTATCATTTTGAATCTCTGCCATGCATTAAGCCCGAGGCTACGCGCTAATTTCCGTTGTTCTACCGGTATCGATTCGAATCTACCCAGAAGAGTCCGTGCAACATACGATGCGTTGAAATATACATGCGCCAGTACAATGCCTGATAATCCAAAGATAAAAGGATCAAACGGAGAAAACTCCAGCCATTGCAGTGCTTCGTTAATCCAGCCTGAGCGACCGAGTACAGTGACTATACCCAGCGCGATTACCAGCGTCGGGAGTACCATTGCTGATGACAGCAGAGCGATATAGATACCTCTACCCACAAATCGTGTGCGATAGCTGAGCGCCCAGGCGAGTAATGTTCCAACCAGAACTGAAAGTACGGTTGATAGTGTCGCTTGAACCGTGGTCCAGTAAAGGGTTCTTGTAAAACGTGGTCCGAGGCTGAGTGCCAGAGAGTCGGGGTGGGTTGCGAGTTGATACAACAGCGTTGCGGCCAGGAGCAGGAAAACTGCTGCCACGGTTAAGCCCGGGAGCAGTGAACGGCCGATTAGTGACCAGTCAAATGGTGACTGGCCAAATCCGGAGTTTCCGTTGCTTAGTGCGGCAATTGCTCGCGATCCTGGGTTGCGAAAGTAAGCGCTCTATGGGCGGCTAGTGTAGGCATTGGTTTACTGACCAAGTGTTTCGACCCATTGATCAATCCATGCAGTACGGTTTTTCTCCACTTCTACGCCGTCAATCAGCAAGCTGGTTTCAGGCAGGTGTAGTTTCTTAAAGCCTTCCGGTATACCGTTTGCGGTAGTAGTGGCGGGGTAGACCCAGTTAGTTGTCGGGATGATATCCTGCACTGTGTCGGACAACATAAACTGCATAAACTCCTGTGAAAGTTCCTTATTCTTCGATGAGCCAACAATCGCGGCTACTTCTATCTGTAAGTAATGACCTTCGTCAAAAGCGGCCGATGCAAAGCGCTGATCATCTTCTGCAATATCGTGATAGGCAGGTGAGGTAGTGTAAGACAATACCATGTCTGCCTCATCCTTCAGGAATAGACCGTATGCATCAGACCAGCCTTTAGTGACAGTGACAATCTTTGGAGCAAGGCTTTTCCAGACATCCATGGCTTTATCGCCATACGCTTCCTGAACCCATAACAGTAAACCAAGCCCCGGCGTACTTGAACGAGGATCCTGAATAACGATCTTAAAATCATCCGGCATTGCCATCAGTGCTTCAAAAGAGGCTGGCGGCTCGGCGACGTTGTCTTTGTTATAAACAAACGCAAAGTAGCTATAGTCAAACGGCAGGAACGTGTTGTCTGTCCACTCACCGGTTGGCAGTGTAAGACTGGAGACCTCAGCATTGTGTTCGATAAATAAGCCGGTTTCGCGTGCCGCTTCTGCAATGTTGGTATCAAGACCGAGAACGATATCTGCCTTGGTCTGATCACCTTCCAGTTGCACCTTACGCAGAGCGCCGATAGACGAGTCCGTTGCTATAAACTGAACATCGCACTCGCAAGTTTCCTCAAACGCTTTTTCGATTCCGGGTGCAGGTCCCCAGTCGGCAGCGAATGCATCATAGGTATAGATAGTCAGAGTTTTATCGGCAGCCATGGCAGTGGCCGGGACTGCAATAGCCAATCCCAATGCGGTGGCTAGATTGACGGCACGACCGAACCGGGTTGCGTTAGTTAAAGTAGTGTTGAACATTTTTTTCTCCCGTTGACGGCGCGGGAGGATGCAAGGGCACGAACGGCCGGTTGCTCACTTCCTACGCCAGCATTATCTGGTTCAGGTTCTATGGGTATTTCTCAGCAACACAAACGTGTTACACCCCAGCGAGTAGTGGTTTATGATAACTAAACTATGGTCGATTGCCTACTGTCTAAACCCGTAAATGCCTGAAATTATAAAATTTGACGATCCGGTCGTGCTTGTCGGGGGTGGTGAGGTTGATGTGGAGCTATTACGCAAGTACACCCATCTGCCAATTGTTGCGGCAGATGGTGGGGCAAATCTTCTTCGAAAAACCCTGATAAAACCCACTGTGGTGATTGGTGATCTTGATTCTTTGGAAGACGTTGGTTATTGGCGTGAGGTTGCAAGGGTCGTCGAGCTTGAAGAGCAGGATACAACGGATTTTGAAAAGTGTCTGTATTCGGTAGAAGCGCCGTGCTTCATTGCATTTGGCTTCACTGGCAATCGAATGGATCATACGCTTGCAGCGCTGCATGTGATGCAAAAGTGGCATTTAGAAAAGCCGGTCGTTCTTATTGGTGGTGATGATGTGGTGTGTGTTAAAAGTAGCGCCATTGAATTGAACTTGCCGGTTGGGACGCGATTATCGTTGTATCCGTTGAACAAAATTACGTTTGCGTCTTCCAGTGGTTTGAAATATCCGCTTAAAAATCTAATGATGCAGACTGGTAAGTTGATTGGCACATCCAACTCGTGTGTTGAGTCTTGTGTGAAAATAGTCCCGTCATCGGGTGAGGGATGTTATGCGCTTATTTTGCCTGTGTCAGAGCTCAAAAATGTCGTGCAAGCAATTTATACCGGAGCTGTACGGACAATCTAACTTGTACGCAGAGCGACCGTAGTTATTGTTTTAAAAGGCTAGTAGCTGCTGTAGAGTGGCATGGTAGGTATATAAATCCATGGAATTGATAAGTATCGTATGAACAAAGCCAGCCACCTCTCAAGCCATAACCTCCTGATTTCTCTTCTGCTGTTGGGTACCGTGGTATTTGCATTATCAAGCCAGGCCGTTGCGCAGTCGCAGTTAATGACGGATCAAAGCGGCCAGGCGGAATCTATACTTGAGTTGGATAATCCTACCAGTAAGGAAGCTGTGCGAGAGATGGTATCCACGCTTAGCGACAGTGATGTGAGAGCCCTGCTTATCCAAAGACTGGATGCGGTCGCTGAGGCGAATGCGACGGACTCAGCTGACAGCATTGGTCTGGTCAAACTGACTCGGCAGATTTTTGTTGATTTTTACTTAAAGATTCAAAGTGCATTAGCCAATTTTTCAGAGGTTTTTGAAACATTCGCAAAACTGAGCTCGGCATTAAAACAGGAGCTTGTGCAGGGTTGGGGCAGTTTTTTATCTATGCTGTTGTTCGCTGTTGCTGCCGGTGGAGTTGCAGAGCGAATTGTCGCCTTGTCGCTTGGTAAACGTAAACAGAAACTTATTGCCGCATCTTCTGACACTCTGGGTGGAATACTGAAAATACTCTATTCCAGACTCGCCTATGATGTGCTTGGCGTGCTCGCATTTAGTTTGATCAGCTTTATTGTTATATCCAAGTATCTTGTGACGGATTCCATTTCACACGGATTTGCCTACCTTTTTACCGGCACTATTGCAGGTGGCTGGATGGCCTATGTGATCTGTCGATTTTTCTTTGCACCAAGGCGACCGGAACTACGCATCTGCAGAACTTCAGATAAACGTGCGATGCAAATTACCATTTCATTCTCACTGCTTGCCGCTTATGTGGTGTTCATACATAGCGCCTATCGACTGCTGTTAAAGACGGGCATGCAGCATTATGGTGGCGTTGAATATATGTTGACGCTGGGGTTCTGGATGAATCTCTCAATGTATGTTGCTGCTGCGTTGACCATCTGGTGCAACCGTGCAGGCCTCACAGAAATAATGTTTGAAAATAAAAAACGTGTCTGGGCTGGTATCGGTGAAACGACCCCCGTTGAACCAAGCTGGTTTGCTAACCAGTGGCCACAAATTGCGATGATCCTGATCGCATTAAAATATCTGTTGGTCGAGATGATTATAAATACCACAGATATTGGAGTGTACTCACAGCATGCGGTTTACATAACGCTCATCACCATATTTTTATGGCCGGGGATTGATGCCAATGTCACGTTGTTTGTGGGGAGGGGTATACGGGCCGCAGAGGATGAAAGTGAAAATGCAGGCAAAGCCCGACGTAATATGCAGCAAGGTTTGTTGCGTGTCGGGCGGATTCTGGTTGTCGGTGTGGTTGTTTATTCTTTAGCGAATCTTTGGGGTTTGAACTTACTGGATCTCGCGCACTCCGGTCTGGGTGCCAAGACTGCCGGAATCGTCGTGGAAGTTCTGCTTACTTTGTTGTTTGCCTATGTCATGTGGGAGTTGGTTGCGGCACTGGCCGACTACTGGCTTGCTCGCGAGAGTTCGCAACTGGAAGAAGAGGGAGATGGAGGCGGGGAGATTGGTGGTACCGGGTTGTCACGTGTAGCTACACTGTTACCAATCATTCGTAAGGCCGCGCTCTTTGTTATCATGTTGGTGGCCATCATCATGTTGTTAAGCGAACTTGGCGTTAACATCGGTCCTATTCTGGCGGGGGCGGGTGTTGTTGGTCTTGCGATTGGTTTTGGTGCACAAACACTTGTTAAAGACATTGTATCTGGCATGTTTTTTCTGGCTGACGACGCATTTAGAGTCGGTGAATATATTGATGTTGGTGGCACTATGGGGTCGGTAGAAAAAATATCACTGCGATCTCTTCGATTGCGTCATCACATGGGGCTGGTGCACACTATTCCTTACGGCGAGATTCCAAAGCTAACCAATTTTTCTCGTGATTGGGTTATTGTAAAACTTCGCTTTCGCGTGCCATTCGATACCGATGTTCAAAAGGTCAAAAAGATATTTAAGCGTATCGGCGCTGACTTGATGACTGATCCGATTCTGGGTGAGGATTTTCTGCAACCGTTTAAGTCTCAGGGAGTGGCAGAGGTGGATGATAATGGCATTGTCATTCGTGGAAAATTCATGGCCAAACCCGGCAAGCAGTTCATGATCCGTAAAGAGGTTTATGTTCGCGTACAGAAAGCCTTTGAGGAGGCGGGAATTCCGTTTGCTCGTAAGCAGGTTATGGTGCATATCCCGGGGCTTGAAAATAGCGAAAAGCTGGACAAAGATCAGGTACAAGCTATTGGTGCTGCGGCGGCTGAAGCAGTGGAAGATGAACTCGTGCCTGCGAAAAAGTAGCGATTCTTGTTGTCGCACTTTCGATCGCAAGTGATCCCCTGTTTCTTGATGATACGCTTGAGATTGATAGGTGGATGTAGCGGGTCCGCAGTTCAGTAAGATAAGTGCCTGAAGTAAAGTCCCGGCAGTTAAGTGTCAGAGCTAAGTACCTGAGATGTAACGTTGCAGAAAAAGTGTTAGAAAAAATGCCACTAATGCCAGTGCGGCAATCGGCAGGCTGCTAACTGTTGAAATCAACAGCGCATCCACCAGTGAGATACCTGCAATCATACTGACGACTGCTTTAGGGATATCACCTTTTTCGCGACGATGCACAAAGTAAAGTGCAAACCCGACCCAGAGTGCGAGTATCAGCGTGGCAGGTAAGACCTGAAAGTCTGTAACAGACTTAAGTATTCCGTATAGCAACGGCGCTGCAAGAAAAGCCAGTGGCCACAGATTTTTAATCTGACCAAGGTTTTCCTGCTTGGCGGTATAAGTCAGGCCAATGAGATAACAGAGCATCGCAAGTGCTCCGAAGTATAAAACAACAGATGGCTTTTCTGCAGCAGCAAAGCCGGCAGTCAAAATCACCAGTACGCGGCACATGCCCATAATTACCGGGCTTAACGGATTGTTTTTGTGCCACATGTTGTACAGCACAATAGCGCCACAAAGTGCCATGGATAAGATCACAACCAACAGCACGTTATGTCCCCAGCTTGTAGCTGCAAGAGCGGCGAACATGACAGCACCTGCGAGTAGTGTAAAGCCTGCGGCGAAGACCTCTGATGCTTTAACCTGCTTTGATGGAATCGGTCGTTCAGGACGTTCTTTGGCGTCAATTTCACGATCAAATGCATCGTTCAAAAACATACCGCCAGTGTATGCCAGAGACATGGCTGCCATCATAATCAACAAGTTGCCGTTGAGTGGGTTACTACCGGCAAGTGCTGCACCTGCCAGTGTGTTGCTCCACACAGTTGGCAGGTTAGAAACTCGACCAAGCTGTAGTGCCGTTTTAGCGCTCCAGCTCATTTGCTAGCCAGCTGAACTACTGGCAGGGACTTTCTTAAAGAACGCTCCGTATATACTGGCGAGTATCGTTATGAAACCGGCAATTAATAATCCCAGAGCGATTGGGCGACCAAGAAAACCACTGAACTCAAAGTGCAGCATCTGCATAGCTTGTGCAAAAGTTTGTTCACCGATCTTACCGAGAATCAAACCGAGAACAATGCCTGCCACCGAGTAGCCGGAGCGTCGCAGGAAGAAGCCAGCAACACCTGCAACAAACATAACCACCACATCAATTGTTAAGCCGCGTACAGCGTAAGCGCCAACGGTGGCTAATAAAAGAATAAGTGGTGCCAGGTATTGAAAAGGTATACGCAACAGATTAACGATCGTTTTTGCTTCAAGGAAACCTACCAACAGAATTGAAAGGTTGGCAAAAAACATGGCTGCAAATACTACCCAAACAAGATCAGGGCTGTTAATGAAAACCAACGGGCCGGGTTCCATATCGTGCATCTGAAAAACACCAACCATCATGGCTGTTAGTGCTCCGCCTGGCAGGCCAAGTGCAAGTAGCGGAATCATTGCAGCGCCGGTTGCTGCATTGTTGGCTGTTTCGGATGAGATAACACCTTCCATCTTACCTTTGCCAAAGCCTTCACGGTCCTTTGACCAACGTACTGCCTCGTTATAGCCCATGAATGCGGCGAGCGTTGCACCAATGCCCGGTAAAACACCACAAAAGAATCCGATAATCGCAGATCGAACCACGGCGATCTTGTGTTGCCACAGTTCTTTAAATGTAGGGAAGTCGACACTCAGCTTGGGAGCGTTGTAGGAGCCGGTGGCTTTTTTCTCTGCCTGTACAAAAATCTCGGATACAGCAAAAAATCCAAGAATGGTAGGTATAAAGTGAATGCCCGCCGCAAGATACGGCATATCGAAGTTATAGCGTTCTAGTCCGCCAACCGGGTCCAATCCAACCACGGCGATCATCAGGCCTGCCATGATAGAAAGCCAGCCTTTCCAGAATGATTTAGCACCCACAGATGCTGCAACCGCCAGGCCGAAAAACACCAGTGCAAAAATTTCAGGTGGACCGAAAGCAGAGATAGCCCAGTCTGCGATTGCAGCAGTTGCCGCCATCATTACTATGCATGAGGCAACGCCACCAATCGCCGAGCACATAACTGCAGCGCCAACCGCTTTGCCAGCCTCACCGTTTTGCGTCATCGGATAACCATCAAACGCTGTCGGTGCGTTCTCTGGTGCGCCGGGAATGTTAAACAGGATAGCGGTAATAGCACCCCCATAAACACCGGTACAGTAGATAACCGAGAACAGCATGATTCCATGCTCAGGGCTAAGGTGTGCGGTAAAGGGAAGAAGGATGGCGGCAAGGGTAAGCATGCTTACACCGGGTATTGCGCCGAACAGCATGCCGCCTACAACACCGCCGAAAAAAATCAGTATCCCAATAGGATCACTGAACAATGTGACAGTGCCGGTGAGAAAGTTGTTAAATGCGTCCATTGAGTGCTATCGCTTTATAAGTTGTTGTTCTATCAGCTTGGGAGTAGTAAGCGGAAATCTATTGAAAGGTGTTAACCATCCAGGTGCCAAAGTCGTAAAACGGACTGATGTAACCGGTGGGTAGTCCGACATAAAGTAGCGAGACAAAAAATGCGATTAGAATTCCGTAGATAAGCAGCATTACCATTGCCATACGCGTTGGCCTGCGCTCACCCATCAATATCATTACCCCGATGATGAAAACCGGTGCCAGTGCGTAGAACCCCATGTCTTGCATCATGGCGGCAAAGAACAATGGAAGCGTCAGTATTGCACCCACGTGATTGCGCCAGCTGATCGCAATGTAAGCCAGAAACAGTACAGCGCCACAAATGATATTAATCTTTGCGGTGCCTTCTTCTGGAGTTCCAGTCTTTTCAATGATGATGTCCGGTACGATCATGTAGGCAAATGGCAGGCACAACAGGATAAAAGTATTGATGTACCAACCAAGTGAGTTGTGCTGCGAATCTTGTGCTGAATCTTCGTGGATGGCGGCAATCTTGCTGGTCGATGCAGCATCGCCGTTTTTGCGTTGATCAAGTAGCTGCCCAATAGCAGCAAGAGCGATTAGCAGCAGTATGACGCGCGGCCATAATGTTGCTCCATACTTGTAAATTTCTATGTTGTTGTTGAATTCAAACGAGTAGGCAAAGAAAAAAGCTGCCAGTATCAACCAGAATGCACCCTCGACAATCTGGCCCTTAGTTAGCTTGCCCATAAATACCCTGTTTTAAATTGATTGTTTTGATGAGTCGGTTGTGTCCTAACGAACAAAGGCCAATACACACAGGTGTATTGGCCTTTTTATTCGCAAGCGTTAAATTAAAAGCTTACTTGACTTCAAGTCCCATCGTTTTATATACGGCGCGGTACTGGGCGACAGTTTCGGTGATCAGCTCTTTTGAACCATCGGTATCACGGTAGCTATCGATCAAAGTCATGAACTTGCTCTCGTTGTACGCTTGGTAGTCTTCCTGACAATAAGCCTTCTGGAAGGCCCACTTAAGCCATTCAACGCGATCTTCAGGAGCGCCGGCATTCACGTAGAAGCCACGGAAGCGTAGCAGTGGTTCGAAGTCAAGGCCCGCATCAACCAGATCGGGTACGTCTGCAAAAGCATCTGGCGCTTCTTTGAGGATAGTAAGAATCGGCTTGAACTTGCCCGCATCAAGGAAGCTACGTACGTCACCCGGCTGCTCAAACAAGGCGTCTACCTGACCACCGGCCAGTGCGCCGTAACGTGGTGCGCCTTTGTCAAAAGAGATTTGCTGGATTTGCATGCCGGTAGCGTCAGTGATGAATTTCATCGTGACACGTTCCATCGAACCTTCTTTTGATACGTTGGCAATGGTTGCTTTGCCGTCCTGTGCTTTCACCCACTCAACGAAAGAGTTCCAGTCGGTGAAACGATCTTCTTCAGTGCGAATATAAATTTGCGAGAAGGTGATCTGCGAAGTGACTAGCGGAATCAGGTCATCAGCAGGGTTTGGCTTAGTAGAGTCAAGTGCGTGCGCGCTTGCTGCGTCATCAATGTGTTCCAGAACCGTGTAGCCGTCTGCCGGTGCAGCCATATAGGCGGTCATGCCAACGGTGCCGGAACCTCCGGGCTTGTGGTCGCGGTTGATTGAAACATCAGTCAGGCCGGTCACGGCTTCTGCCATGGCCTGGGCTACCTGACCAGAACCACCCGCAGGGCCGTAAGGGACAATCATTGTCAGAGCTCTTTCAGGGTAGCCGTCCGGACCTTCCATTGACGCGGGCAGTGAATCGGTAGCGCATTCGGCGGCGGCATGGCCTGCGATCGCAGACATTGCGAGTGCTACTGATGCGTTTAAAAGGTATTTTTTTACTGTCATTGTGGTATTGCCTCCAGGCGTGCAAGTGCAGTGATCTGCTCTAATGTACTACTTCAAGAGTATTACCAGTCGACCGTATCCGTAGAGAAACGCGGTGTCAATTGGGTTATTGCGAATATGCGCCTCGTGCGCGAGAGGAAACATCTCGTCTGTGCAGCTTTGCCTAACCTGTCGACCATGCCCGCCAAAGCATGCTTGAGCCAGAAGTGAGTAAAATCAACAGCATGAGGTACTGAAATCGGTCTTCGCTGATTTTTTTCCGCAGATGCTGCCCCATTACCATGCCCAGAGTTACCGGAATAATCGCGATCAGCGAACTCCACAGTAAGGTGCCGCGCAGTAGTCCGATTGAAAATAGCGAAATCGCCCACGGCACGACCGCGCAAACATAGAGAAAGCTGATAGCGCTGACAAATTCATCTTTACCCAGGTTTTTAATCGACATCATGTAGACGATCAGCATTGGCCCGAACATCGACGATATCCCGCCGATGATTCCGGACAAAGTGCCGAACAATATGCCAGCCGGCATGACCCATCGGCGTCCCAACTGCAACCTGAATGAAGAGACCTGGAGTAAAGTGAATGCGATAACGCAGATGCCAACCAGAGCTAAAAGCGTACGTTCATTGATGCTATAGAGGATGCGGGTGCCGATCAGAGTGCCGCACAGCAGTGCAACCGCTGCCGGCCAGAATCTGGCTAGAATTGATTTTATATTGGGTGCCTTTGCGGCCTGCCAAAGGTTGGCGACCACTACTGGCATTGCCATCAAGGTGACTGCACTTTGCGCTGGCATCACCAATGCCATCATCGGCACCGTCAGCAATGGTGTGCCTACACCTAGTGTGCCTTTGATCAGTCCGCCACAGGCTAGCGCGAAAATGCACCACAAAACGGTGTCTATCGCCAGATTATCCAATCCAGTAGCCTGCATGCATTATCAGCGCAAGATGTCTGTTGGTGTAACGACCTGGCATCTTGAGTAGTCTGCTTTGAAACACTCTTCGTCGATCTGCGCTGATTGATAATTTTCTTGGGAAGACTTGCACGAATTTAATTACTATAGGCGGATAGACCGCGCGGGTCAGTCACTGTAGCACCACTCGGTGAGAGTATTCGCGTATTTTGAAAATCGTTGGAGCGAATTAATGGCTAGAGGTATCAACAAAGTAATACTGGTAGGCAATCTGGGTAATGACCCTGAAGTGCGTGCTACCACCACCGGCTCTCGCGTGGCCACAATCAGTATCGCAACTTCTGAATCCTGGATGGATAAAAACACAGGTCAGCGACAGGAAAAAACCGAATGGCATCGGGTGGTATTTTTTAATCGTCTGGCGGAAATCGTAGAGCAGTACCTGACGAAAGGATCGCAAGTGTACGTCGAAGGTCGACTTCAAACTCGCAAATGGCAAGACAAAGACGGTCAGGATAAATACACCACCGAAGTTGTTGCGAATGAAATGCAAATGCTTGGTGGTAAAGGTGGCGGTGGAGCAGGGGGGGATTTTCAATCAACCGCACCGATGGATCCGCCGGCTGCTAAAAGCAATGCGCCAGCTGCCGCACCGGCAGCGGCTGGCGGGCCGGATATTAACTTTGACGATGATATTCCTTTTTAGAGAGTACCTACGACTTCATCGTATAGTTTTAACTACTAAGCCTCTGTATTTCAGGGGCTTAGTTATTTTGTCTGCTGCTTCTTTCAGCAGGAGTCTGCGCGGTAGAAATCCGCGTAGCGAGAATGTGCCATGGCATTGGTGTCAAGTGTATAGCGCGTATTGTGAGCGACATCTGCTGCCATCCCTGCAATGATCCTATAGCCCGAACTCGTAGATGCGTAAAAGGTGGAGTAAAACAATGCAGGATGAACGCAGAATATTGATTGCGGAATTGAACGCGCGGCCGGGATGTGAGTCTGATGTGCAGGCAACGCTAGCGGAATATGGAAAGCACGTACGTCTGGAGCCAGGAAATGAAGTGTTCGAGTGTTACTGCACCGAAGACAATTCGCGGCGCTTTATTGTTTATGAAATCTACAAGAATGAGGCTGCATTCAAGGCGCACCTTGGTGCACCGGAAAATGCCGAAGTTAACAATAAACTGGCAGCCCTTACCGAGGGTGGTTCGTCTCTCACGTTTCTGAGCGCATTTGAGTAGGTGTTTAACAACAGAAGGTCAACGTGAGTTGACGCAACGTTAATAATGATCAGAGTATCGGTTGCTCGCACGTCTATTTGGTTTAGGGTGTGCCGTAGGGTGATGGTATGGACGCTCCCTCCTTACCGGCATCACAATGTGCCAAAATGGTAGCGTGTTAACAAAACCATTTAACGGAGAAAGCGCCCATGAAACATCTTAAACTGATCGGTATCGATTTGGCAAAAAACACC
>CALIHW010000020.1 GCA_938020525.1 uncultured Granulosicoccaceae bacterium
CCGCGCTCAAAGCGCCTTCCATGGCACTTAGACCCGACTACACATGATTTAAAAAAACAAATCAAAGCGCGGGTAAATATTAAGGGCGACTGTGTCGCTGAGGGGTTGCCTTGAGTGACTTGCTATAGTGGCCTGCTTGAGCGGCTTGTCGTGAGCGACATCGCTGTCGCGGGCCTTCATTTTTTGAAAAGACCAAAAACAGAAGCAAAAAGTCGTCTTGCTGCGGTGTGCCCTGTGGGTGGCTACGCCGTTTTTTGAAATCATCCTCCGTCGGGTCGCGCGGTATGCACATCCATGTGCACCGCGCTCAAAGCGCCATCCCAAGCCCGGTTTATTCATGAAAATGACGGCATCCCGCTTGATCCTTGATTCCACAGCGAATTTTTTCTCTTGCAAATATCAGTAAGTATTCGACGCGAGAAGAAAATACCCTGTGAAACCAATGCTCTGCGCGCTATGCTCGCCATTTCACGAATAAACCGGGCTAGCGCTTTGACCCCACTCCACAGGATTGCAAAAAACAACAAAAAGCGCGGGTACTGCTTACTTCGCTGTCGCTCGTGATTAAAGCCATTTGCGTCAAAGATCACTGAGTAATCTAAACCACTACTCGTACAGAAAGCTTGGCTAATCCCTGTAAGAACTATCAGTTTTATCCAGCATAGTTTTAAGATGCTCGAAGTGTGCAAAAGCGGTATCAGAATATTGCTCCCAGCCAAGGGCGGTTTTTTCAGCCAGTTCGTCTGACAAAATGCTTAGTGGTTGCCCGGTGGAGTAGGCGAGCATCATTGTTTTTGCTGATCGTTCCAGGTAGTAAAGATGTTCAAAGGCTTCTGCAACAGTTTCCCCTACTACTGAGACTCCGTGATTACCCATCATCAGGATGGAGTGATTGCCAAGTACGGAAGCTATCCGCTTGCCTTCGTCTTCATCATCGGCGATACCACCAAACTCGAGATCAGTGGCAATGCGATTAAAGAAACGGGCTGTGTTTTGATCTATGGGTTTGATTGACGGGTCTTTGAGGCCTGAAAGTGCGGTCGCATAGGGAGGGTGACAATGCAGCAGCACGCGAGCGTGGGGTGCGGTTGCATGCATGGCACCGTGGATGCACCAGGCTGACGGGTCGGGTGCGTCGGATTTGTTCATTGCCTCTTTATCGTCAGTATGTAGCTTAAGTAGCTCACTCGCTTTGATCGTCGAGAAATGTTTCCACTTCGGGTTTAGCAGAAATGTTTTACCGTCATCAGAAATGGCTGCGCTGAAATGATTTGCTACAGACTCATGCCAGTCAAAGTGTACAGCCAGTCGAAAAGCGGCAGCCAGATCGACTCGCAGGGCTTGTTCTTCTGAGTTGATATTGTTGATGTTCGATGCAGTGGTGGCCACGTCTGCTCCAATCCTCTGGGTGTGGTCCCAGTTTACCTAAAACGGCGTGGACAGGCATGCCGGAATTGGCATATGGAATTAGCATGCTGAATTATCGCTTGGGTTCTACTTGTTGTGTGAGCGGAATCAGCTCGCTGCGGCTAGTAGCGTAGCGTTGCCTCCGGCTGCGGTAGTGTCAATGCATAGTGATTTTTCATCGACTAGCGGGCTGATGTCATAAAGTACAGTAGAGATTGGAATAATCGGTCCGTCTCTTGATGCGAGTAGTTGTCTTAGAGAGTGCAGGTCGGGATGCTTGTCATCCACCATCACAGCGGCAATATCTGCAGAAGATAATAATTTGCTTGTGCCTGCATCTTTAAGTGATGCGTCATTTGCGTTCAGGGTTATTGCTTTTGAGTTAGTCAGCCACTGTTTGATTGCCTGCTGATAAACTGATGCATTGTCACCAATCATCGTAACACTATTACCTAGTGCAAGACTCTGTACTGTCTGAGCCAGCCATATAGCATCATCAAGGCTTTTGATGCAGATAACGTGACCGGCAGGCTCCATACGGAGTCGGTTGCTCTCACCGGTTGGTCCCGGTAAGTCGATAGTTGGATGATAATGTGCTACTGCAAACTGCATAGCGTTTGTGATTTCTGTGATTGCGAATCCTAATGATTCTGGCAGCGTTGCCAATGACTGGCTGATTTGTTGGAGTGGTAGCGTGTTATTTTTATCCGGGTATTCGAAATCCGGCTCTTCCAGTGACGCATTGTTATTTTTCAGCTCGCGTTGTGAATGATCGCATTGAAGAAAACGTAATAAATAGTGAGGTCCACCAGCTTTAGGGCCGGTACCGGATAGATTTTTACCACCAAAT
Source organism: uncultured Granulosicoccaceae bacterium (assembly GCA_938020525.1). Taxonomy (GTDB): domain Bacteria; phylum Pseudomonadota; class Gammaproteobacteria; order Granulosicoccales; family Granulosicoccaceae. The sequence goes on from CALIHW010000020.1 coordinate 2,258, forward strand.
GGCTGGGACTCTACAATGGCGCCGATTTGATTGCGATTGATGTAGATGTTGCCGGCTTCAATTGCATTGACGGCATCCTGCACCCGTTCATCTACCCGGGTGTGCAGCCCGAACGTTAATCCGTATCCACTGTTATTGATGTCGTCGATTACTTTGAAGAAGTTGCCGGCTTTGTATTTTGCAAGATGCAGTACCGGGCCAAATATTTCCTGCTGTAGATCATCTATACCATCGATAGACAGCAAAGTTGGTGGAACAAATGGTTTTACTGACCCGGTTTTTACTGATTCTGTAGGCGCACTACCGCTGTGCAGTATTTTGTTCTTTTGGCTTTTAATGTAGTTGTCTATTGTGGCAAAGGCATCGTTGTCGATTATCGGGCCGACATCTGTCGCGAGATCCCATGGATTACCCACTTGTAGAAGATCCATTGCACCTTTGAGCATGGTTAGGAATTTTTCGTAGATCTCTTCCTGGACATAGACAATCCGCAAGGCGGAACACCGTTGACCTGCGCTTTGAAAGGCTGACTCTACAATCGATGCGACCGCTTGTTCGGGGAGTGCGGTAGAGTCGATGATCATCGCATTCAAGCCACCGGTTTCTGCAATAAGTGCAGCTGTCGGGTTTCCATTGTTGGCGATATTCCGATTGATTAGCATGGCTGTAGCTGTCGAGCCGGTAAAGCACACGCCTGCAATATTTTTATTGCCAGTCAGCGCATTGCCGATCGTAGCACCGTCACCAGGCAGCAACTGCAATGCATCTGCAGGAATACCGGCATCGTGAAAAAGCTCAGTGACACGTGCAGCTATAAGCGATGTCTGTTCGGCCGGCTTTGCGATGACTGTATTGCCACAGGCCAGTGCTGCGGCGATTTGCCCGGTAAAGATAGCAAGTGGGAAGTTCCAGGGTGATATGCAAATGTATACACCTCGCCCTTGTATTTCATAGTCAGACGCGAGTCCTACCGCACGCACAGCATAGTAGTGTAGAAAGTCTACCGCTTCGCGAATCTCTGCGATGCAATCTGCCAGCGTTTTGCCCGCTTCACGTGCCAGCAGGGCACATAGCTCAGCTGTGTTCGCTTCAAGTGCGTGCGCGCATTGATGTAAGTAATCTGAGCGCTGTTCGAATTTAATCTGATTCCAACGCTCAAAAGCGTTGTTTGCAGCGATGACTGCATCGTTTGCCTGCTGCATTGTAGCGTCGGTGCAGTGACCTACAGTGTCGTTGTCGTTTGCAGGGTTGGTAACGGGATGAGCCTTGTTTTGACTATCTGACGAAGTCAGCAATGATTGCCATTGATGATTCTTGAAGATATCACGTTGACGATTGAATAAATCAATTTGAAGCGGATCACTCAGCCAGAGTCCTTTTGAATTTATTCTGTGTGGTGCAAATAATTCTACGGCAAACTTAACTGACGGGTGTGAAGGGTGATCAAGCTTTTCAATCATCTCAAACGGATCGGCAACGACTTCATCTACGCTGATAGATTCATCGATAATCTGATTGACGAAAGAACTGTTAGCGCCATTTTCAAGTAACCTTCTGACCAGATAGGCAAGCAAATCTTCATGTGCTCCTACCGGCGCATAGATTCTGCAACGGGTGCCGTTTTGCTTTATCACTTCTGCGTGTAGTGAATCACCCATGCCATGTAATCGCTGAAACTCAAAGTGATCGCTTTTGCGGCTACTGTCTGAATTATCGTTTGTTGATTTGCCCGAGTTGGCCAGGTGCAAGATAGCGGCTACAGAATGTGCATTGTGGGTGGCAAATTGCGGGTAGATTCTATCTGCCATGTCGAACAGTTGTTTTGCGCAGGCTATGTAAGAGGCATCAGTGTTGCACTTGCGAGTGAATACCGGAAATCCGTCAAGGCCTTCTACCTGAGCCTGCTTGATTTCATAGTCCCAATACGCACCTTTGACCAGGCGTACCATGATCTTGCGGTCAAGTCTGGTTGCCATGTCGTACAGAGTATCAAGCAGATAAGGAGCGCGTTTTGAATAGGCCTGCACCACGATGCCGAAGCCATGCCATCCTTGCAGGGATGGTTCAGCGAGTACTGCTTCAATTACATCAAGAGAAAGATCCAGTCGGTCAGCTTCTTCTGCATCGATGTTAAAACCCATATTGGCAGATTGTGCGAGCATAGCCAGTGATCGAGTGCGTGCAACTAACTCCTGCATAACGCTTTCACGTTTTGCGAATTCGTATCTGGGATGTAGTGCCGACAGCTTTATAGAGATGCCGGGATTTTCCGCGACGGTTTCAAAGTCGCAGTGCTCACCCAGGGTCGAGATGGCACGCGAGTAGGCGAGGTGATACCGCTTTGCATCTGCCTCTGTGCGAGCGGCTTCACCAAGCATGTCGTAAGAGTAAGTGTATTGCGGTGTTTGTTTGGCTTTTTCTATTGCAGCAGCAATAGTCTCACCTAGTACAAACTGATTGCCAAGTTCCCGGATTGCTTGATTGACCGCGGTACGGATAACCGGCTCACCGAGTCGTTTAATCGCACCGCGCAGGTTTGCAACAACGCCTGCGGAAGAGTCGTCTTCAGCGATTACTTTGCCTGTAAGCATCAAGGCCCAGGTAGAAGCATTTACCAGAGATGAGCTTGATTGTCCGAGATGTTTGCCCCAGTCAGCAGGTACAATTTTGTCATGAATGAGTGCGTCGACAGTCTCGGTGTCGGGCACCCGCAGCAGTGCTTCAGCCAGACACATTAAAGCGATACCTTCATCTGTGCTGAGCTCATACTGCGCAAGAAAACTTTCTGTCAGCTGCGGTTGGGACTCTGATCGTATGGATATCACCAGAGCTTTAGCGGTTTTTGTTATTTCATCTCTTTGTGTTTGATCCAGTCCTGCGAGATTGCGTACCAGCTCAAGTGCTTCACCTTCGTCGCGCAAAATATTTTCGCGCAATGTTTTGCGAAGCTCACTTGATGTTTTCTTGTCGCTCATAATAGGGTAGTCAGATTCATATGCCTTCAGGGTAACTTCAGACCAGCTTTCTCTGCATATATTTTTGCAACCGCAGAGTCATCTTCACCACCCAGTCCTTTATCGGATGCTTCTTTGAACTGTGAGTAGGCAGTAGATGCCAGCGGTGCAGTGAAGGCAGAGTCGCTTGCAATGTTGCATACAATACCGAGGTCCTTAACAAAAATATCTACCGCAGAGTGTGGCGTGTAATCCCCATCAGCGATATGTGGTCCGCGATTTTCAAACATCCAGCTGGTACCGGCACACTGGGAAATTACATCGACGGTTGTTTGAGCATCTATGCCCTGACTGATGCCGAATGTGATTGCTTCGGCAGCGGCCGCAATGTGCACACCGGCGAGTAACTGATTTACCACTTTAAGTGCTGAGCCTGGTCCTGCGGTATTGCCTAACTCGAATACTTTTTCAGCCATTGCATCCAGTGCAGGCCGTGCTTTTGAAAACGCATCATCGGTACCCGACGCGAGTACGGTGATCTGGCCTTTAGATGCTTTTACCGAGCCACCTGAAATAGGTGCGTCCAGATAATGTACCTGATTTTGTTTACAGAAGGATTGCATTTCCTTTGCAAACTCAGGTGAGACAGTGGCGCATGACATGACGACGCTACCTTGTTTCATATTGGCTACGTGTGAGTTAATGATTGATTCAGTCTGTGTTGCGTTGACGACCACCAGAATAAGGCAGTCTATCTCTGCAGCAATGTCTGAAAGTTCAGAAGCGTTACCACCTGCGCTGCTGAATTCATCTAATCGGTCTTTGCTGACGTCGCAGCCATAAGTTTCAATATCAGCTTTCAGAAGGCTTTTTGCCATGCCCATGCCCATTGAACCAAGTCCGGCTACAGCAACGGAGTAGTTTGAAGTCATGTTTGCAGTTTTCCTGTGGCTGTTGTGGCAGCATAAAGCGCTGCACCGAGACCAGCAGAGTATACTGCGTTTTCTACTTACTTAATGCGTCGAGTGTTGTGGAGGCGCACGCATAGCAGCAGTATCAGAATCAGAATGCTATGACGGTCTGCAGACCCGGCCCATACATCGTCTTCGGTTGCAGAGGTTACGAGCGGTTCTACCGGAGCGGCTGTGCTGCCATTGGCAGCCAGTTGTACTGGAAAAGGAGTTTCCGAATCAACTGTGCCGTCATCAAGCAGATAGTTGGACGACAGCAGCTCCATGGCTGCATACGCATTCAATCGTCCTTCTCCACATTGACCGGACCTGCAATTCGGATCGAAGTCGATAGACGATGCAGAAACAGACAGCAGTTGTTCTACCTCTGTCTTGCTTAAGTCCGGGGTGTGAGATAGTAAGTTTGCAATCGCTGAGCTGACGTGCGCTGCGGCGATACTGGTGCCATAGTGAAAACCGTAAGAACTTTTTTGAAGTGGCAGTTGATTGCCATCGTTTTGTGTCGTAATAATTCCGTCACTGACCGTGCCGCCCGGTGCTGCAATGAAGACTGATTCCCCAAGTGCTGTATAGGGAGTTATAGCACCGTCTCTGTCAGTTGCTGCAACGGTCACTACGTTATTGCAAGCGGCAGGTGAGTAGGGTTCATTGTCCAGATCAACTGCACTGTTAGTCGCTGCAGTCACCAGGATGGCACCGGCATTGACCGCGTCGTCGATAGCCTGCTGCATTGAATTGGAGCAAGCGCCGGGGAATCCAACACTCAAATTAATAACATCAGCCGGATGCTGGTTTTGTGCAACGCCTTCCACCTTGAGGCCAGCGGCCCAGCGGATGCCATCAATCAGGTCACTGACATAGCCGCCGCACTTACCAGTAACTCTAACTGGCAGTAGTGAAACCGATGGTGAGCCACCGGCGATACCGGTCGCATTATAAGCCGTGGCACCAATGATTCCGGCGATTGCCGTGCCGTGCCACTTACTTGCAGCAATAGGGCAGCCTTCGGCAACGGTTCCCTGAACAATGTCATCGCGAGCTACCCAGTCACCAGGATCGCTTGGATCATGGTCGCGTCCATCACCATCGTTACCGACTGTCGGGTTATGAATAAAATCGTAACCTGGCAAAAAGTTTAAATCTTCGTGCGTAAGGATGACCCCGGAGTCGACCACTGCAACGACGATGTTGCCGGCGCCGGTCAGATAGTCGTGTGAGCCAAAAAGGCCGGTGGCACCGGCACTGTCGGGATCAGTGTGTAAGCTCCATTGCTGATCAGCAAAAGTGTCGTCTGGTGTGGTTGCTTGTCCGAACGATTGCTCGACGGAAGGCTCGGTGATCGGTGCGTTATCTGTTCGCTGCGGATCAGGCCCTGATTCACGATCAGATAGTGCGAGTACCGGAGTGACCGTTGGTTTGGCTGATGCTGGGCCCGGGGAGTGAAACGTCAGCACCAGTGGCATAGCAAGGACAGCAAGAGCCAGCAGCTTCCAAATCAGAAGTGCAACATGGTGTCGTTTGCTCGGAAATACAGTGGGCATTCAGCAGTGGGAGCAAATTATATGCCCGGCGAAGCTTACTGGTGGTATGCTAATTTGTCAGTACGTGTAACTGGATTCTATAAATGGATAACTTATTGATTAGTATCAGATTTTTATTGTTGATCTGGCTCACTTTTTTTCTGGCGCCGGTGGTGATGGCGCAGTCGGGTGGTCTGCTGGCGGATGACCTGTCGGTTTCGATCAAACCAGCAGACAACGGCGTCGAATTTGTGCTGACTAACAACACAGGCGTTCCTGTTTCGCTTTTGCGCTGGGAGACTCCTCTTGAGGCAGAGCTTACCCAGGATGTGTTTCACGTTACCCAAAGCGATGGTGGCAATAGGAATGTGTACGCGAAGCCTGCAATGTTTAGCGGCAGGTTGTTTAAGCGCGGCGAACCGGGGCCGGACGATTTCATCAATATCGCCGTTGGACAAAGCGTTTCTGCTGTCGTGCAGCTTGCGGACTATTATCAGCTGAGTGATGAGGGTGGTTATCAGGTAAGTTTTCATGGCGAGTTTCACATGCAGGTGCACTCCCACGACGAACCAGAGTCGCGGTTACCGAGCCAATCACAGGCCCAAGTTCAGGCAAGAGTGCGTTCCTTGCTCTCGCAACATCATCACGAGGGTCTTGATTCTGTTTTTATAAGTACTGACCCGGTTAGCATTGATTTAACACCAGCGCCAGAAGTTTTATACGCGCAAGCTGCAGGTTACAGCGGGTGTAGTGCGACTCAGCTGGCTGAACTGCCTTTGGACTTTGATGCATCTGAGGTTATTACCCGTGAAGCGCGTGAAGCGCTGGAAGGGCTGGCAGAAAACGAGCGTGCGGCATCGCCGAGATATCAGCGCTGGTTTGGCGCCTACGAGAGCGCTCGCTTCGATTCGGTGGTAGATTTATACAGGAAAACTGAAACCCTCATGGCTAGTAGTCAGGTGGAGTTTCTCTGTGACTGTGATGATCCTTTCTTTGCCTTTATAAGACGCACCGAGCCGTTCAAGGTAAATCTATGTCGTGCATATTGGCAGGCAGCAAGGACAGGAACTGATTCCAGAGCAGGCACGATTGTGCATGAAATCTCTCACTTCAATGAAATTGGTGGCACGGAAGATTTTGTTTACGGAACAGGGCCCGCTTCGAACCTGGCGCTGAGCAGCCCTGCTAATGCAGTTAACAATGCCGACAGCGTGGAGTACTTTGCTGAAAATACTCCATTCCTTGAAATATCTGCAGGAGTTGCACCTCCGGGGCCATCGGCAGGAAATACGACTCTTACGTTAGGAACATCAGTCTCCGGTTCGGTGTTGCAAAGTGCAAGAGACAACTTTCAGGTGACTGGCGCAGATGAAATTCGAGTGACCACTTTGAGTGGTGATGCAGATTTGTTTGTGTACTCAGACAGTGGATTTTCTAACCAGATATGTGTGTCGCAAAACCATCCATCTGACAATCTGCTAGATGCTTGTGATACAAGCGCTGCAGACACTGTTTATGTGCAGGTATTAGGATTCGGCAGTGCAACCAGCTACAACATAGTAGCGATCGGTGATGCTCCTGTGCCACCAGCTCCTCTGGAGCCGACGCTTCAAGCCGGACAATCGCAAACATCTGCTATTGCCAGTAACGAATGGCAACTCTACACAGTAACCGGTGCCAGCTCAGTGCAGATTGAATCTTTGAGTGGTGATGCAGATTTATATGTTTATTCCAATGCAAGGCGCACTATCGATTCGGTGATTTGCGATTCAAGGAATAACAGTAGCTCCTCAACCATTGATAATTGCGCGGTCAGTGGCACAGTGTATGTGGGTGTATTCGGTACCCGGTCAGGGCAGTACTCTATTGCAGCTTTGACGAGTAGCTCTGCAGGGCCTGTTGTGGTTACACAATCAGGTGATAATGCCAGTGGCGGTGGTGGCGGATTGATCGAGCTTCGCATGCTGATTCTATTGCTGCTGTCCGGGCTACTATCCTGGATTATCAAAAGTAAGTTTACTTTCCAAAGGACTGGGAAATGAAGCTGATCTCGAATTGCCGCGTTGCGCATAAGATTGCGCTTCCTGGATGTGTAGTTGGTCTGATCGCTTGTGGCCTGATGGCATGTGGTTTGATCGCTTGTAAAGTTATGCCAACGGCAGAAGCTGGGGAGGAAAAGATGCTTGCAGGTGAGTTGAGTGTGGGAATCTGGCCGGTTGAAAGTCAATTGCAAGCCGATGATCCTATGATGGTTCTCTTTGTTCTGAGTAACGGTACTGAAGAGTCGATTGAAATATTGCCCTGGGGAACACCGCTTGAATCAAAGTTGACTGCTGACCGATTTATCGTGAGCGTTGACGGGCAGGTTATTCCCTATGGTGGTCGGATTGTGAAGCGTGCAGCACCAACATCGGAAGACTACTTAACAATTGCCGTTGGTGAAAAAAAAGAAGCAGTCGTTTCTCTATCTGACGACTATGATGTTAGTGCTGCAGGCGAGTATGAAATTGTCTTGAAGGAGCTTTTATTTCAAGACTCGCAGAGTAGTTTCCTCACTCCGGTTATTGTTGAGCCTATGGTTACAATCACTCGCCAATAGTGTTTGGCTACCAATAGTGCGTGGACAATTACATTTGCAATAGCAACTGCCAATTGTAACTACTTGAAAAGTGGATTTTTCGGTGTTTATTGCGTGCCGAATAAGTGGCTGAAAATAAGGTGGTTGTGGATGCAATGAAGGCCGCGAACCCGCTGTTTAGTCCCGGCCCGATATAACAACCGGAATAGCGAATTGTGATCCCCTGCGGATGACTGCGGTGAGCACTCATCAGATCGGGTAATTATGTGCCCGTTTATAGCTTCCGGTGGTATCCTGTTGCATGAAAAATTGTGTACGGAATCGTTAAATGGTTAAGTTTGCAGGCTACGTCAGATTTCCTCTGGTCGGTCCTTTGGTCCTTCCACCGGCTATTTCTCTGGCTATTTCTCTGGCTATTTCTTTGGCAATCTATCTGGCTTTCGGCTTGTCCGGGGTGGCGCAGACTCAACAGAACGACCTGGATGTATCGATTGCGCCAGTCGAAAATGGCGTTGAATTTGTGTTGACCAACAACACTGGATCACCAATTTCTTTGTTGCGCTGGGAAACTCCGCTCGAATCAGAGCTCACTCAGGATGTCTTTTTCATCACAGAGAGTGATGGCGGCAACCGGACTGTGCATTCCACCCCTGCTACGTTCAGTGGTCGATTGTTCAAACGACCGGATCCAATACCGTCAGATTTTATTGAAATTGAAGCCGGACAAAGTGTTTCTGCTGTAGTAAACCTTGCGGACTATTATCAGTTAGCTGGTGAGGGTAGTCATCAGGTGAGTTTCCATGGAGAGTTTCAGATTCAGGGGCAAGCTCAGTCACTGGCGCAATCGCTGGCGCAGGTGCGCGCAAAAGATCGGTCAGCGTTATCACACAATCACCATCATCGTTATAAAGGTCTTGATTCTATATACGTCAGCACAGAGTCTGTGAGTGTTGATTTAACTCCGGTGCCGGAAGTGCTTTTTGCAAGGGCTGCGGGATATAGCGGCTGTACCGCGCAGCAACAGGCAGAATTACCGCTGGACTTTGATGCGTCAGAGACCATTACCCGTGAAGCTCGTCAAGCACTTGAGGACTTGCCAGAAAACGAACGCGCAGGATCACCCAGGTATTTGCATTGGTTTGGAACCTATTCCAGTGATCGTTACGCCTCGTTACTGGATACCTACACAAAGGCAGAAGCATTGATGGGTAACAGTGAGATTGAGTTTGTTTGTGATTGTGATGAGCCTTACTTTGCATTTATAAGACGAACCGAGCCGTTCAAGGTTAATCTTTGTACTTTTTACTGGTCTGCCGCCAGATTAGGGACTGATTCAAGGGCTGGAACTATCTTGCACGAAGTTTCCCACTTTAATGAAGTAGGCGGTACGTCTGACTTTGCCTATGGTGCTGTAGATACATCCAGACTTGCCCTTAGCAACCCTGTCAGCGCAGTTAGTAATGCTGATAGCATTGAATACTTTGCTGAGAATACCCCGTTCCGTGAAATTTCCGCTGGAATCGCTGAGCCTCAAGATCCCGTGGAGCCTTTGCAGTTTACAAGGCTTGTGTACGGTAACGAAGTTAGCGGGTCTGTGCCAGTGAACCTGGCTGACTACTATGAAGTTACCGGTGCTGATGAAATAGTTCTGAACACACAAAGTGGTGATGCAGATCTATTTATATATTCAGATAGTGCATTAACTAACTTGCTGTGTAGCTCTGAAAACATTTCAAATATTGATTCATGTGACATAAGCACTGCAAATACGATCTACATTCGTGTGTTCGGGTATCAAGCGTCTTCTTATAATATTGTCGCGAATATAGATATTTCCTTGCTGCAGTTAGATCAAGCCGAGATTTCAGATATCCCTGCAAGTGAATGGCAACTTTACACAGTAACCGGGGCCAGCAATATTGAACTGGAGTCTATTAGCGGTGATGCGGATCTGTATGTTTATTCAAGTGCTACATTTGATGCCGGTTCTCTGGTCTGTGATTCAAGGAGCCTGAGTAGTGTTTCCACGATTGATAGTTGTGCGATAAGCGGAACTGTCTATGTTGGTGTCTATGGCACGCAGGCCGGGCAATTCTCCATTGCAGCGCTAAGCAGTGATCCAGGAATGAACGAAGGTGATGCCAGCGTTGACCGTGATGATACGACTGACGCGACTGATACGATTGATACGACTGATACGATTGATACGACTGATATGACTGGTACGATTGATGCGACCGACATGACTGGTACGACTGACGCGACTGACATGACTGGTACGACTGACGCGACTGATACGACAGTCACTACTGACACGACAAGCACTACTGATGCGACAAGCACCACTGGTACGACAGACACCACTGGAGCGACAGACACCATTGGTACAACGGGTACTACTGATAGCGACAACAATTCTGATGGCCCGGTAGTAACACCTCAGGCGGTTAATTCAGGTGGAAGTGGTGGTGGACCAGTGGCACCCGGAATGCTGCTTGTGTTGTTTGCGGTTACCGGTTTGCGAATCCGATCGCGTTTGAATCTCACAGGTTTATGAAATGATGTTGCGCATAAAGAATCACTGTGGTCGGTTTTTAGCGCTTGTTGTGTTGCTCACCTGTTCGGCTTTTCTGGTTTCCTGTGAAGCTGTTTCTACAGATAATGGCGCGCCAGCGGAGGTGACAGAAAAAGAACTGGCTGGGGAAATTGGCGTTGGTATCAGGCCGATTGAAAATCAATTCCTTTCGCAGGAACCCATGGAGGTTCTTTTTTACTTCCATAACGCGACTGATCAGGCCGTGACTATATTGCCGTGGGGTACCCCGCTGGAAACGAACATGACTGCTGATCGTTTTACTGTAAGCATTGATGGTGAGCTAATGCCGTACAGTGGACCAGTTGTTAAGCGCTCAGCACCAAACGCTGAAGATTTTATCACGCTAAATGCTGGTGAGAAAAAGGAAGTCGTGGTGTCGCTGTCTGACGGTTATGATGTCAGTAAAAGCGGTGATTATGAAATAGCGTTAAAGAAGTTTGTATTTCAAAATCCTGAGAGTGAATTTCTAACGCCTGTGATGTTGGAACAAGCTGTAGTCGTTACCCGCCAGTAAATTTTTCTGCGGTTGTGGATTACCTTTCCAGTAGAGCAATGCAGGTAGAGCGGATAATGCGCATCCCGGCCGCTGCTTTGCAGATGCCTGTGACGTCATCGATTTATTGCAGCGCGCCTTCCGGCGACACAGTTTGCTTGTTTGTCGGTGAAATAAAATTCATCTGTCTGCGGGTGCGGTACAATTTCGTTTGTGTTGCGTAGAGACAAGCGCACATGCATCACAAGACTGTACGGTGGTGATCGCGCAGGAAAAACGCCCGCTATTCGAATCACCTGATAAAAACTCAGAACCAGCCCGGACGGGATACAACCATGATTGAAAATCTGATCAATAACAAACGAATTGCGAGCAAGAGTGGCAAGACTCAACCGGTTTTTAATCCGGCCACCGGGGAGGAAATCAATCAGCTCGGTCTTTCAAGTGTTGAAGAAGTCAACGCTGCAATCGATGCCGCCGCCGCCGCAGCCCCGGCATGGTCTGCAACACCACCGCTTAAGCGTGCGGCAGTGATGTTCCGTTTTAACGAATTGCTCGGTCAGAACGCAGACAAGATTGCTGAAGCAATCTCAACGGAGCATGGTAAAACACACGACGATGCTTTGGGTGAAGTGCAACGTGGCAAAGAAGTGGTGGAGTTTTGTTGTGGCATACCGCAGATGTTGAAGGGGGAGTTTTCAAGAAATGTCGGACCATCAATAGATTCTTATTCTGATCGCCAGGCACTGGGTGTCTGTGCGGGTATAACTCCGTTTAACTTTCCGGCCATGGTGCCAATGTGGATGTATCCGGTGGCTATCGCTTGTGGCAATACGTTTGTGCTAAAGCCATCAGAGCGGGATCCTTCGTCGGCCTTAATGATTGCTGAATTAATGTATGAAGCTGGTTTGCCCGAGGGAGTGCTGAATGTTGTCAATGGTGACAAGACTGCAGTAGACGCTATTCTTGACAGCCCGATAGTGCAGGCCGTCAGCTTTGTTGGATCCACACCAATTGCCGAGTATGTATATCACCGTGGTACGCAGGCAGGTAAACGTGTCCAGGCATTGGGTGGTGCCAAGAATCACATGGTTGTTATGCCGGATGCAGATCTTGATCAGGCAGTTGATGCATTAATGGGGGCGGGTTTCGGTTCAGCGGGTGAAAGATGTATGGCGATCTCGGTTGCAGTGCCGGTTGGTCAGGAAACCGCTGATCGATTGGTCGAGAAGCTGCGCCCGCGTGTTGAAAGTCTAAAGGTAGGTCCGGCTGGCGATCCTGATGCCGAGATGGGGCCGGTGATCACCGCAGATGCAAAACAAAAGATAATGGATTTGATTGACTCAGGCGTGGGGCAGGGGGCCGATCTGCTTGTTGATGGTCGTAGTCTTAGTTTGCAGGGTTATGAGAACGGCTATTTTCTCGGTGGCAGCTTGTTTGATAACGTCACCACCGATATGGATATCTATAAGCAGGAGATTTTCGGTCCAGTGCTGTCCGTGGTTAGAGCGGAAAAATTTGATGAAGCAGTTGATATGATCAACAGACATGAATACGGCAACGGAACTGCTATTTTTACTCGTGACGGAGATGCTGCAAGAAGCTTTACTGATGGTATTCAGGTTGGAATGGTTGGTGTGAATGTGCCAATTCCTGTGCCGGTTGCGTATCATAGTTTTGGTGGCTGGAAGCGTTCGCTGTTTGGTGATCACTCTATTTACGGGCCAGAGGGTGTGCACTTTTATACACGTCTTAAAACGATAACCTCCAGATGGCCAACCGGTATCAAAGAAGGGTCTGTGTTTTCATTCCCGACGACGTAGTCTGTTTTTCACGGCAATTCAAAGGCAGCGCTCAAGGGCGCTGTTTTTATTGGCGCCCCGGGTTTTATAAAAACCACCTATCCTTTTTGAGTTGTTAATAGTTCGAGTGCTTTAGCTGATAGAATATCTGTATGAAAGATCGACGTGTGAAAGATCAAATTGCTCAGCGCCGTTATCTCTTTGCCTTAGTGATGCTGTTGCTTACGGCGTGCGCCTCAGTGCCGGAAGAACCGCTACGAGGGGTTACCTCATTAACTGATCACGTCACTGAAGGTGGTCAGACGTTTTCATTGGCGTTTATGCCGGATGCTGGCAGAGTATCATTGCATTTTATCTGGCCTAACGACTTCACGCATACATCGGGTATGTCGGCGGTAAGCGCTCTCGGTATTGAGATGATATCTTCCGGTGGAGCTGGTGCTCGTAGTGCCAGACAGATCAAGCTGGAAATGACCGCTCTTGGCAGTGGAGCATCACTGGTGGCAACACCTGATCATATTTACGGTACCTTCAGTGCATCGCCGGAAACGATTGAGGAGACACTCTCAATTATTAAAGACGTCATAACGAACCCATCTTTTGACAGCGTTCGATTTGATGTGACAAAAGAAGCCAAACAAAAGCGTGTTGTGGCGCAACAGGCCAAACCATCTTCCAGGCTGTGGAGTGCTGCAAGAAGAGTGCTGCTTGGAGACTCCACGCTTACAGACTACTGGAATAATACGCCGGTAGATCCGGTTGTAACATCGTTGTCATTGGAAGATGTTGAGCGCTGGCATGCCGAGACTTTTACTCAACAGAATGTTGCTGTTGCAGTTGCAGGAAGCATCACTGCAGAGTTAGCGGCAAGTGCTATTGATGGTTTGTTGGATGATCTGCCTTCAAGTCGAAGCCAGGGGTCTGTTGCTAGTCAGCCATTGAATACCGGTAAGAGTGTTCTGCTGCATGATGAGTCTGCTCCGGTAACCTTGATAGCAGCGATTGGCTTGTTGCCTGCGAGTCGTGAAGGAGGAGAAATTGCTGACATTGTCGCGATAAGCGCTTTGGGCAAAGGAAAGGAAAGCCGGCTCCTGATGGAAAGTGCAGATGTATTGAGTGAGAGCGATGAAATCAATGCCAGCGTCGCAAACTTCAGTCGATCGGTAAGAGTGTTTGGCATAAATGTCAGGGTGGCTAACGATACCGCGCCAGAGGCACTTGGCTTGATTGAAGATGTCTATTCAAAATTCAAGCAGGGCAATCTTGATGATCAGGAAGTTTTGCGTGGTGTTGTGCCGTTTGCAAATAGCTTGCAAGGCAATGATAAAAACCCGGATCTTCTGGCATACGGGCTGGGCCAGCTGTTGTTGGATGAACTACCACAACAGATGTTGCTTACCGTAACTCAGGACTCTATCGCGCTCAAAGCGAATGACATCAATCAAAGAATCGTCGACAGATACCCGGAATGGGACGAGATGATCAAAGTTATTTTAAGTAGTGATGTTGACGTGATAGATGTTGATTGTGTGGTTAAGAGCATTCAGGAAATTGCTGATTGTTGATGGCCACCGGATAATGACTGCTTGTGGTTTTGATTTTCGTCATTTAACTGAAGTCTTACGTCATTCTCCTACGGTAGGGTGTCGTCAAAGGATTTAGTGACTATTACCTGACCTTAGCCAGTGCCGCCTTGTCATTCTCCCCAGGGAGAATGACAAAAGCAGCACTGGTTATGGTTATGTGATAGTCACTAAATGCTTTGACGACACCCTCCCATAGGGAGAGTGACTTGGCTTTGGGGACATGCATTAAAATATTGTCGAACAGGACTTCAAAAAATGCTTTGACGACACCCTCCCCGGGAGAATTCAAAGCGTTTTTTGTTTTGCAAGAGGAGAAGGTGTTTCGGTCTGCAACTACTGCATGATCTGAGCGACTTGCCCCTCCACGGCGCTGAGACGCCGACTCTCCCTTTGGAGGGTGTCAGTTGTGGATTGCTAACAACAATCTGCTTGAGCCGCCTCTTCAACAATAATCGCGGTTATGGTTTCCATGTCAGATTCATCAAACGTCAACGGCAGTCGCATATCGAATGTTCGGTCAAGTATTTTAAGCGTATTGGGTAAGGTGGGGGCAGTGCCCAGATAGCGCCAGCTATCATACCGACTGGTAAAGCCTTGAGGATCACTATTGCCAAACCACTTGAGTTCTACTCCACGTGTAGCGCAATTTTTGATAAACCCGTTGACGTCTTTAAGTGAGTCAACTCTGAACTGTATGCTGCTGCCGACATAAGTCTCCTGGTCCGGTCGGTTTGATAATGTAATAGCGTTGCTCTTTCTCAAGCCAGCTTCTGCTGCGTCGTACAGCTTATTCCAGCGGCAGCAATTTTCTTCAAGATGTTTTAGTTGCTCCCTTAGTATTGCTGCGCGTAAGTTGTCCATACGGCCGCTGTAATTCGGAGTGTCGAGCCTGATGTCATCAAACACTGAAACTTCTGGTACGGTGCCATGTCTTTCGTAAAGCATATAGGAGCCGGAATGAATGATGGCTTTAGCAATAATCTCTTTGTTATTGGTGGTGAGAAAACCACCTTCACCACTATTGATATGTTTGTAGGTTTGGGTGCTAAAGCAGGCAGCCTGACCAAAGCTGCCGGAGGGTTTGCCGTTCCAGTATGCCCCCATGGTATGCGCGCAGTCTTCAATCAAAGAGACTTCGTATTGTTTGCACAGTTCAACAACAGCATCCATGTCGGCAAGGTGGCCACGCATATGAGACATCAGGAAAAATCTACTGTCTGATTTCTGCATAACACTTTCAAGATGTGTGAGGTCAACACAGTAATTTTCATCAATCTCCACAAGTGCCGCCTTACATCCGGCATTATCGATAGCGCCAGGTACCGGTGCCAGGGTAAACGCGTTGGTGATAACGGTGTCTCCGGCTTTCGCGCCACAAGCCTTTAGTGCGATATGTATAGCGTAACCGCCAGAAGCGCAGGCAAGGCAGTATTCGACACCAAGCGAGTCAGCGAACTCCTTTTCGAGCAAAGCTGCTTCGGATGATTCTCCCGGTGCCGTGTTGTAGCGGTGTAGCTTGCCTGTGCGCATGACGTCAACTGCCCTGCCAATAGCAGCTTCCGGAATCGGCTCTTGTTGGGTGAATGATTTTTCGAATGTGCGCGGCATGGGAGCTCCGAAATTCGTGAATTCTGGAATATTTCAGTATGGCACAGTTTATTACATTGCTTGCGTTGAAAGGGTCTGTACCTCAACATAGGTATTGGTATCGCCGCGCGGGCGTTCATTTTTTTTACGAGGACTTTTATATATGAGTTTGATGGGAACATTGGCAAAGGTTGCTGTTGGTGCAATGGTGGCTAAAGGCGTAAGTGGCGCGATGCGTGGCGGTGGTGCCGGTGGCGGCCTGGGTGGACTACTCGGTGGTGCGCTTGGTGGCAATTCTGGTGGTGCAGCCGGTGGCGGATTAGCAGGCGGATTGGGTAGTCTTCTAAGTGGTCAACAGCAGGGTCAAGCTGGTCAGACAGGTGGCGCAGGTGGTGGTCTTGGGGGTTTGCTTGAGTCACTTGGCGGTGGTGCGGCAATGGGTGGCGCAGCTGGCCAACAGCAACAAGTTCCGGCTCAACCACAGCAAGGTGGTTTCGGCGATCTTTTCAATAATGCACTGGCGGGTCAGGAGCCACAGCCGGATCCAGCGGCGGAACAGCAAGCTGAATTAATGCTGCGGGCAATGCTTATGGCAGCGCGTGCGGATGGTCAGATCGATGCTGCCGAGCAGGAAAAAATTACTGGCAATCTTGGTGAGATTGGAGAAGAAGAAGCAACCTTCATTCGCAACGAGATGGCAAACCCGACAAGCCTTGAGGCATTCATACCGACAATCCCTGCAGGTATGGAGCAACAGGTTTACCTGATGTCGCTGCTTGCTATCGATCTCGATACGCAGGAAGAAGCACAATACCTGGATAAGCTTGCCAAAGGGCTGAATATTGACAACGCGACCAGTAACGCCATTCACGCGAAACTTGGTGTACCAGCGCTATACGGTTAATCCGGTATGGTTGGATACAAAGCTTAGCAGTGTAAAGCGAGCCCGATGAGGGCTCGTTTTTTTTGGTGCGCCGAGCATGGCGCGAAGCGCCATGGTTGGCGTTTATAAGTGGTAAGTGAAAGCGAACCACGAAGTGACTTGGAGGTGAAAGTCCTCTGGGAGCCTTGATAACAGGAACCCCTAGCTGAACAGCAA
>CALIHW010000021.1 GCA_938020525.1 uncultured Granulosicoccaceae bacterium
CGTAGCGAGAAAGTGAGATTTTGAGTCAGATATTTCGATCGATTGAGGCGAATAGTCATTCATATTTAACGATATCGATCGCAATAGCTGGCCAAAAGATCGCTTTCGCAGTAGATCATTCATTCTCGGACAAGCTCTTAGTGGGTTGTGCGGGAAGTTCGGTAACAAATTTTTCACAGCCACAGTCGGCTGAGCTTGCGCGAAAAAACGCAGATATAGCAGGGCCTACGTCAAGTTTTTTTAACGCAGCTATGGCGGCTGTGGCGAAGAAACGTGTTATCGAACTTTCCGCACAGCCTACTAGCCCAGACATGACTTTGCCATGGCCCGAGCGGATGCGGATACCAGTGTTTCTTGCTTTTGCATTATGAAAAATTAAAAGCAAAAGTCTGCAGTTGTATCTGAGCCAGCTTCG
Organism: uncultured Granulosicoccaceae bacterium; assembly: GCA_938020525.1. Classification (GTDB taxonomy): domain Bacteria; phylum Pseudomonadota; class Gammaproteobacteria; order Granulosicoccales; family Granulosicoccaceae. The sequence continues at coordinate 416 of CALIHW010000021.1, forward strand.
CGGGACAAATGTCCGGATCGTACACCGGGACATTCATGTCCCGGTGATGCTTCCCCTTTGAGTTCAAAGCAAGTAATGTCGGCCACATTACCTCAAAGATTCAGACACTATGATTTCAGCCGACTTAACCAACAAGCGGGTGCTGGTAACTGGCGGTGCCTCTGGAATCGGGCTTGCGACTGCGGTGCTCTTTGCCAAGAGCGGAGCACAAGTTGTCATTAATGACCTACCAGGAAACCCTGAGTTACCCGCCCAGGTAGAGCGCTTGTGCAGCGAGGGTTTAAGCGTTTTTGCGGAACCGGCTGATATGAGTAGCGAAGCAGACATACCTTCCATGGTGGCATCTGCAATATCGCAAATGAACGGACTCGACTATTTAATAAACAATGCCGGAACACCTGCCACCAAAGCACCCATCCCCGCTGACGCTCTGGAAAAACAAACCACAGAATTCTGGGAGAAGATTTTAACGGTTAATTTACTTGGTGCTTTCCGCTGTACTACGGCAGCAATCAAAGCGTTAAAAGAATCCAGGGGTGCCATCGTTAATACCGCATCAATTGCTGGAATTGTGGGAGCCGGATCAAGCACCGCTTATTCCGCTTCAAAGGCTGCACTGATTAATATGACCGCCGAACACGCCAGAGCATTCGGGCCTGACGTTCGTGTAAATGCCATCGCACCCGGTCTGGTACAATCAAACTGGGAATGTTCATTTGATGATCAGGGAGCAACGGCCAACAGCATTCCGTTAAGACGCAGCGGACAGCCAGAAGATTATGCAGAGGCTATGTTGTTTCTGTGTGCAGGCGCGGCTTATATTACCGGACAAACCATTGTGGTCGATGGTGGTTTGACGCTTGGACGATAAATACAATCGTGAATTGAATCAGGATACCAATACCGATAACAGATGGCGTTCCATTGTCGCCTCATCCGCCATTATGTCCCTTGCTCTTCTGGGTGACGCACTGTTATACGCAGTCCTGCCTGTCTATGCCGAAAGTTTTGGCCTGACATTACCATGGGTCGGCGTAATGCTGTCGATCAACCGGCTTGTAAGAGTGTTCGCTTATGGATTGATCGTACGTTTAACACGTGCAACAGGCATACGCACTATGTGCATCGCAGCAGCGATTGTTGCAACCCTATCTACTGCGTTGTATGGCATAAGCCAGGGCCCAGCACTCATGTTGATTGCAAGAATTCTCTGGGGCCTGACTTATGCGACGCTGGTTATTGCCACGCTTTCCTATGCGGTGCAATCACCCCAAAGCCTCAATACTTGTACAACTAATAATCGTACTGGTACCCGCGTTGGAGTGAGTCAGGCTATTCAGCGCGCAGGGCCAGTATGCGCTCTGCTGTTTGGTGCATGGCTCGTTGGCAAATTAGGACCCAACTGGGTCTTTGTTGTTCTGGCATTTCCCACTGCTATCGCTATCTTGTTGGCCTTTAAGCTACCTCACGGTGTCGAGAAGAACGTAAAGCAAAACAAACCTGTATCTATCGCCAGACCCAAGCCGATTGACGTGATCTTCTTCTTACAGGGCTATGGGGTTGATGGTGTTTTCGCGGTTTCAATCACTTTGATATTCGCCCGAGATTCTGCAACTTCTGTGGCAGTCATGAGTGGTGGTGCACTGTTGGCAATGCGACACTTCGGTGAAGCCATTGCTGCACCTTTGTTTGGCTGGATAGCAGACCGTGTCGGGGCACGACGTGTGTTTATACTGGCTGCCATATTGACGATGCTTGGTTTTGTTGGTGTAGCAACCGGGTTCACTGTAATTGGTGCACTAGTGATGTTGTTGTTCCGAGGAGCTCTGGCATCCCTCGGGCCCGCAGTAATCGCACAGGCGTCTGGCGCTAATGACGACGTACTCGGTGCACTGGCACGCATGCAAACCTGGCGCGATCTCGGCGCTGCCTGCGGACCGATCGTTACCGGCTTTTTGCTAACGGTTTTATCTGCGGAGATCCAACATGCGATTGTGGCTTTCGCATTGGCAGCCGGACTGATTTACTGGACGTTCCATCGGCAAGTTCGCGCTTAAGTAAGCGGATACTTAAAACTTGCGATAGTCGACACTGCTCCTCGTGCGAACTCAATGGCTAGCGACACCGAGTTTAGCTAACTACTCAGATAAAGATTTTCCGGAATCGGTCGTCACAGTGCCATCGAGGTTTTGCATCAGTCCACGCTCTCGATCCGACTCAGCATAGGGATGCTACTGGCTTGCTGCCCGATGGCAGCTGCGTCATATCGAAAGGATTATCATGAGTAAAAAAGGCCGAAATGAGACCAACAAAAGCTGGTTTGGAGCCGCGTTCGGTTTAATATTCGTAATCGCAGGCTTGTGGGCTGCACACATCAGCGCCGGAAAAATAATTGTCGGCTACTTGTCCAGCGCTAACTGGGTTGAAGTACCAGCCCGGATTCATGAACTGAAATTGGTGCGCAAGCATGGGGAAACTATGACCTACTCCATCAAAAGCAACTACTCATACCAGTACCAGAACAACACTTACAACAGCAGTCGAGTGGGCCTGAGCAGTGGCAGTGACAATCTCGGTGACTATTGGCAACAGCTACATCGGAAATTAAAAAGCAGACAATCCAACAACAATGCAATAGCCCTGGTAAACCCGGATGATCCATCTGAAGCTCTACTTGACCGCACATTCCGATGGGAAGCTGTGATCTTCGGCTCGATGTTTTTAGCACTGTTCGGTGGATTCGGTGCATTTTTCACCTGGCTTTCATTGCGTGATAGTCCATCTCGGGAGGAGCGATTAAAGCAGGAGCTACACCATGGAATAGTAAGCAATCAAAAGCATGGTAGCTGGCTACTGGGTGGTTTTGGTGCAATATTCTTCATTATGGGGTCAGGCATCTCTGCACTGGCCGTACCGGATGCACTGCATAACAGAGACTACCCCGTATTATTAGTTTTGGTATTCGCACTAGTCGGTGCAGGTATCATGGCATATGCTTTTAAATGTAACCGTGCCTATCATAAGCATGGTCCAACACCCTTGTTTCTCGACCCACAATTACCTGGCATTGGTGGGCAACTGGGTGGAACATTCGAAATAAACATGCCTGCCACCAATATCCAAGTTGGACACAACACATTACAGGCGAAACTATGCTGCATTAAGAAAACGCGGTCTAAAAATAGTACTTATCGTACCATCCTCTGGCATGAAGAAACTTCGGTCTATTTGAGACAAACGGCCAACGGCTACCAGGCACAATTTGTTTTCAATATTCCCGACACATGCCAGCCAACTGATGACTTATCCCGTAGCGCATCAATAAACTGGGAAGTTGTTGTTAAAGGTGATCATGGACCTGATGAATTCGAACGCAGCTGGCAAGTCGAGATTGTGGAAGATACCGCAAGATCAGATAGTGCCATTGTAATACCTGCGAATTTTACGAAAACAACAGAGAAAGCCAGAGCAGAACGGGCAAAGACATCCGCACTTAGCCAAATAACCGTCAATGAAGATGATGAGTACATAAACGTGTTCAGTAAAGCAGGCAGGCATCTGGGCTTTACAATCATGGGCTTTCTATTCGGCCTAGTTTTCTCAGCCACCGGTACCTATACAGTTCTTGATAACTGGTGGCCTGGATATATATTTTTGTTAATTGGATGCGTCATAGCACTTTCATCCCTGTACAGTCTCGGTAAATCTGTAGAGGTGAAAATTGATAAACAAACCCGAGTTCTTTATACCCGTGAAAGTTGGATGGGCATGGTATATGCGCACAAACAGAGCGATGTACTGGACCCAGCACAATTTGAAATAAAGAAAACTTCCAGTATGCAATCCGGTAGTAAAATCACGGAATACTACGCTTTAAGTCTTGCCACCGGATCAAAATCGTTACGTATCTCGGACGGTATAGAAGGTAAAAAAGAAGCACAAGCTCTTGCCGATGAGATTATTGAGCGTGTATTTCAAGATCAGCTGTTTTCTAACGCTGCCTGACTACAAAAAAGTCAGACCACTCTGACGGGAAATTCTTTAACCTCACTACCCTGTGTAGCTTTGCAATCAGGTAATAATTGCCGTCATCACCTGACAAGTTCAGGATCCTCTACTATTTAAAGTGTCTCAGGGTAGAACTTCAGCTTTGTAAGCTATTCAGTGATCTCTGGGAAAATATCTCTTTTACAGCATTGTCTGCTTCTCAATGGTTCTGCCAATTTTAAAAACTGCAAATGCTTTACAGCAAGGAAGTTGCTCTATGAAATCCCTTACGGTTATAAACAACCGAAGGTGTATTGCGGTTCTACAGCTACTGGTAATATCACTGTACGGCTGTGACGGGCAAAAGCTTATCTTGACCGGGCCTGTCGATGGAACTGTAGAAAGTTCCACTACGACTAGTTCGATCTCAGATGAGTCGGTAACTGAGTCAACCGTCGTCATCGGTTCCGCGGAAAGTATCGCTGTGAACGATGTTGTGGTCAGTGACACGCTAGATAACGTAACTTCAAACGACGATATGGCGATTGCCTACATTGCGGACCGAGCAGCACTTGGTCCAGTGAAAATTATGGCTGTAGGAGATTCCATTACCCATGGTGTTGATAGCGTGCCCAGTTATCGTCAGGAATTTACCGCACTGTTGCAGGCAGCATCGTGCAATTTCACCATGGTGGGATCGCAGTTAACCTCAGAGAACACCAATGGAGATTCGCAGGCATACATTGGTGCGCATGAGGGTTACAGCGGACATCGCGCAGATCATTTTCTAACCGGACACGTTTCTTCTTCCGGCAGTAATCCCGGTATCCGTGTGTCGATGGAAACTTACACTCCCGATGTCGTGCTGCTGCACCTCGGATCCAATGATGTAGCACACGAACAAGATGTAAGTAATGCCCTCACCGATTTAGAAAACGTTTTAAATGCCATCTACGAGGTCAAGCCTGAAAGCCTGGTGTTGATAGCGAATGTAATTCCATGGTTCAGTGATCATCCATATCCGGGTGTTAACGCAGATATCGGAAGACTAGGTGATGGAGTCCAGCACTTGGTAAATGAACGGTCTGATCCTTTTTTGAAACTTGTTGATGTCCGCTCAGGTTTTACCGAATCAATGATGCTGAATGATCTGATTCATCCAAACGCTCGCGGTGAAAGTCACATTGCTGATGCATTCATGGACATTTACCAGCCAATTGCCAACTGCCAGTCTCTCTAACAAAATTAACCCAATGCTGCGTATCGGTATAGATACTACGTAGGGGGATAAGCCAAAGACGCATCCACCAATGACGCTCAATGCATCGGTAGATGCGCTGTCGCTTATTGCCCCTACGAAAACCATCAGTTATCACTTAATAACCGCCTCGCTGCATCAACACTAATATCACCTTCTTCTACCAGTTTGGCTGCAACTATTGCAACCTGTTCTGCTTCAGCTCCTGCAGCAATTGCAATATTTCTGGCATGTAGCGCCATATGACCACGTTGTATCCCTTCGGTCGCCAATGCACGTAACGCTGCCATATTCTGCGCCAGACCAACGGCAGCTATCACTTCACCCAATTCGTTTGCAGTCTCAACTTTTAATACTGCTAACGCGGCTTGAGCTGCTGGATGTGTACGAGTTGCACCACCAATCAGACCAATCGCCATAGGCAACTCGATGCTGCCATGAAGGCGACCATCGGCTTCAATACGCCAGCGTGTTAGTGATGTGTACCTGCCGAAGCGCGCTGCCCATGCGTGGGCTCCAGCCTCTACAGCTCGCCAGTCATTGCCCGTCACAAGCACCACTGGATCAATGCCGTTCATAATACCTTTGTTATGTGTAGCTGCCCGATAAGGATCGACCTCTGCAAATGCACAAGCTTCAACAATACTTTGTGCGACTCGCTTACCGTCATATTTATCGGTCAATAGAGAATCGGTATGCAATTTCACACTGGCCTTAACAAGCCTTTTATCAGCAAGGTTTGACAGTATTCGTAACCGAGCCTGACCACCGGTGATTGACTCTGCCAATGGTGCGACCAGTTCCGCTTTCGAGTTAACGGTATTCGCCCCCATTGCATCTCGAACATCAACCAGCAGATGTAAAACCAGCATCGGGCCAACCGCTGTTTCTTCAAATGTATGAACCTCAATATCCCGACATCCACCGCCGAGCTCTAACAACGCCTGATCATGAGTGTTAGCCAGTGCGACAATCTCATCTTTTGCTGCAATTAATGACGCTTTAGCAGCCATGAGATTCTCAACGTTCAACAACTGAATCTGACCACGCATGACCGGCTCGGTGCTGGAGCAGGAAAAACCACCATTTTCCTTCACAAGTTTTGCCATAAATGATGCGGCAGCCACAACCGATGGCTCCTCTACTGCCATCGGTATCAGATAATCACGACCATTAATGACAAAGTTCGTCGCGACACCCAGCGGCAATTCAAAGCGTCCGATAACGTTTTCAATCATGCCGTCAGCTATTGTCAGCGGCAGTGCCGAGTTTCCTGCAAGCGCTCGTGATTGCTCCGCGGAAATCTGACTACGATCCGCTACAGCTTTTAACCGCTCTTGTGGCTGAAGGTGACGCAGTTTCTCAAGCCCGGTCTTGGTATTCTTTACTGACACTTTAATTTGTCCTTATGACTTACCCCACCATATCTTACAGCTAAAGACGAGTGCTAGAATAGATCTCTCAACCATGCGTAGCGGGCACCACATGGCACCAGCATTTTCAAAGAAAGAATATCAGGTACGTCTAACCAAAGTACGCGCCAGTATGCAGGAGCGCAACCTAGATGCACTGGTGGTTGGCGATCCGTCCAACATGAATTGGTTGGTAGGCTTTGATGCCTGGTCTATGTACGTACCACAGATTCTGTTCATAACGCACGACAAAGATCCCATTTGGATGGGTCGTAACATGGATGCCGGTGCGGTTGGATTAACGACTTACCTTACAGCCGACTCGGTAATGCCTTACCCGGAATCCTACGTTCAACAAAGCAAGGTTCATCCGATGGAGGTGGTCGCTAACCAGATCAGCCACCTGGGATATACCGGTAAACGTATTGGCTATGAAAGTGATAGTTATTTCTTCTCACCTAAAGCATTTAACTGCCTGAAAACAGGTGTTATGAACGCTGAATGGGTCGATGCTGATTTACTGGTTAACTGGTGCCGGGTAGTAAAAAGTAAAGCAGAAATAGACATGATGAGAAAGTCTGCTCGTCTGGTACAGGGTGCTATGACAGTCGCATATGAAAATATTGCACCCGGCGTACGACAATGCGATTTAATGGCAAAGATTGTTGCAAAGCAAGTTGGTGGCAATACAGAATTCGGTGGTGACCTAACAGCGTTGTCTCCGCTAATTCTCGCTGGAGAAGCCGCAACTACGGCACACCCGATGTGGACCGATGAGAAGTTTGTTGACGGCCAAACGGTAGCACTGGAGCTCGGTGGTACTCGCAAACGCTATAACGCCGGTCTTGCTCGCACCGTCCAGCTTGGACGCGGACCAAAAGCGGTATTCGATACCGCAAGTGCTGTGCAGGAGGGATTAGACGCAGTATTGGACAATCTAAAACCTGGTGTTGAGGCAGGTGAAGCACATCGCGCATGGCAGGCCGTACTTAACAAATATGGCCTGGTTAAAGACAGCCGCATCGGTTACAGCATTGGTGTCGGCTACTCACCGGATTGGGGAGAACATACAGTGAGCCTGCGTGACGATGACAAGACAGTGCTGCAGTCAAATATGACGTTACACGTAATGTTAGGCATGTGGATGGATGACTGGGGTATGGAGCTTAGTGAGACTATTGCAATAACACCTCAGGGAGTGGAATGCCTGACGCAGTTTAGTCGGGATGTTCACGTCGTTGACTAGCCACCAATAGCAAACTTAACAGCAATCACAACGCTGAGTAAGCACAACTATGAATTATTGAAGTACTCTGACCAGTCTTGCTCGGCAAATATATTGCTCATCTGGCCTTGACTCTCTTCATACCACTTTTCAATATCGCCAAGACTGTTATTGCCGTTGCGGTACTGAGTGATAAGGTGTTGCATGCGCTCAGACCCGAACGATGGGTAGTGCCCTGCATGAAACACCTCAACGCCAAGACTTTCAATTCGCCTAAGTGTTTGCAGATAGACTTGCTTATCAGAATGGTAGAGAGAATCTAACAACTCGCCATCATATAACGCATCACCTGAGAACAGCACTTTATTTGTTCTGTCCCACAAGCCGATTGAACCCGGTGAATGACCTGGTAAATGCAAAACCTGATAGGCTGCGTCACCGAGGTCAATCACATCTCCTTCATCAAGATAATCCGTGAGTGCCGCTGCTTTTACACTATACGATTGAGCAGAGTAATCAGGATGCTGCTGCGGGTCAATGATGCCTATACGCGTCCACGCTCCGTCGAATAGCGTGCTCTGATTGGTCGGCTGCGCTAATATATCGGACTCAGCCTGGTGCCCCATGCGAACATCAAACTCGTGCAGGCAACCCGAGTGATCAAAGTGCGAGTGTGTCACTATCGCTTTAATGGGTCGACTAGTCTCCTGCATTACCCACTGTTTTAGTGAGTCCAGTCCCATACCGGTATCGACAACTAGATCAAAATCCCTGCCCTTAATATGCCAGATATTACACCGCATGAAATTCGCAACACCCGTCTCCTGTATCAACGATATCTTTTCACTTAATTTGTAGCGCAGGTAACCCATTTACTCATGTGCCTTTATAAGTATGCTCTACTAAACAGCAGTGCGTTGCTCGATCAGCTTTGCATAAATTGACGCTCCCACCGGCAGGATACTTTCATCGAGGAAAAAACCATCGTTATGCAATGGCAGAGTACCTTCGTGACCTACCGTGCAATATGCACCGGGTATCACATGAAGCATATCGGCAAAATCCTCAGAGCCCGTTGTCAGCTCATCAGTAATGGTTGATTGATCTTCACCGACGACGTCTGCTGCGATATCGACCATCACATTTGACAGGTTTTCATCATTGACCAGTACGCTAAATATCTCGCGATTATCGAATTCAACCTCGACACCATAACCAGTTGCCGCACCCTCGCATAGATCTCTTATTCTTTTGCGAACATGATTGGCGACATCTGAATCAAAGAATCTCATCGTGCCCGAAATAGTACAATCAGACGGAATAACATTATAGGCAGCACCGGCATGAATTTGGGTTATTGACAGTACTATTGGCTCTGTTGGAGAAACATTACGACTGACAACACTCTGGAGCTGTTGAACCAGATTGGTACCGATGACTATCGGGTCTATTGATTCCTGCGGTCTTGCAGCGTGTGATCCGGATGCCTTAATACGTATATCAAAGAAGTCAGCACCCGCCATAGCCTGTCCGGGTTTAACACCGACCTTACCCGGCTTACCATTCGGGTTGTTGTGCATACCGTAGATTTCATCACAGGGAAACCTGTCAAACAAAGCATCTGCAAGCATGGCTTTTGCACCACCTAAGCCTTCTTCCGCAGGTTGAAAAATAAACACAGCTTTACCGTTAAATTTCTTTGATTCTGCCAGGTAACGCGCTGCGCCCAGCAACATCGTGGTATGGGCATCATGACCACAGGCGTGCATAACACCGGGAGTTTTGGATGCAAACGGCAGATTGGTTTTTTCTTCTATAGGCAGCGCGTCCATATCTGCACGTAAACCTATAGTGCGGCCAGGTCCGTTGCCGTTGAGTACACCGACAACGCCGGTCTTGCCAATGCCTGTGTGTACTTCAACCCCCCACTTTTTTAGCAGTTCTGCGACTATTCCTGATGTGCGTACTTCCTCCATTCCAAGCTCAGGGTGTTCATGAAAATCGCGCCTGATCGCTACTAAGTCGTCTGAAAATGCATTGATCTCTGGAATGACAGGCATGTTGCCTCCGGTGATGTTGGGTTAGCTGTCGAATTTGTGTTCAGTGAAGTCGGTAATAGCAGGTTGAGCTGCTGTTACCAGTAAAGTCTGTGCTGTCAGGTTCATTGCAACGGCAACTACTGTTTCTATCTGTGCTATCTCCGCCAGTGTCTTATCTGCGAACCGACAGATTGATTCATTGCCGCTGCTCGTATCACTTAGTAGCTTATTTATATCTTTAAAACCTTGAATACCAGACAGTTTTTTCTGAGCTGTAGCCAGTCGACTTACAGTAGAGATATTACCTTTGAGCCCGGCATCGTTCGCTACGAATTCCGGAGTGAGAAAATGATTGGTATGACAAAGCTGGTTGTTTTCAGCTGAGAGGACTCGACAGCCCTTTGGTGATACTTCAAGACTTGCCATATCACCGCTTTTATCTGCAATAAGAATATTACTTGAGCTTGCAAAAGGCACGTTTCGGGCAAAATCGCAGGCTTCCTCTACATTCGAACACTCCAGCAGGGCACGTAAAAGAAAGTGCACAGGTAATCCCGGTGATTGCCCATCATCATGCGATCGTAATATATTCAGGCTAACCGCAAAGCCTTTATCATTGATCCCAATTTTAGCAAGCATGCCAGCTTCAGTAACGGTGATACAGGCAGGCCGATTGTCAGGCTTTGCATGCAACACGATCAGCGCATCACGCTGCAAGCCAACCCAGTCCCAGTTTTGAGCGAGCCATACCGATTGATTTTCTCTTGCCACTGCCAGTGATGTGCACTCATTGCAATGAGCATCATGATTGTCCGGGTTATGTCCGCTGGTAGCCATTGCTCGCAATAGAAAATCGGGTGGCAATATTTCTGTTCGACAGTTCAGTGCCAGCAATGTACCCGCATCTATGCCGTCGTCTGTCTTGTCACTGCAACCTGCAGCCAGCCCATCCAGTTCTTCCAGCAAGTGCGGCGTAATCTCTTTGACTATCGGTAAATGCACACGCGCTTTCTCAACAGCTTCATCCCAGCTGATATTACACAGCGCAAACATTCTTTTATAAGTTGCAAGTGACCTTACAATGCGATCCCTACTCTGCTCCCCGGCTTTAATACCACAGGCTCTGTGATCACCTTCTACGGCAACTACAGGCAGTGGATTGTGCTGTGACTCTGTGTCCATAAAAATACCGTGGTGAAGAATGCTGCATAGCATTCGCAGTTATCATCCCAGACAGCGACCACTACAGCAACCGGGAGATTCTGCAATGGAACCCTATTTCAATCGCTGCACGTAACGCGCCTTCACCGGATCAAACCAGGTTCTGGAGTACTCAACCGGTGCAGAATCCTGCGCCCAACCGAAGCGTTCTACAAAACCGGATAGCTCACCCGCCTTGCTTCCAAGACTGTCAGGTGTCCATGTGGGCAGCTTGCCCAGTGATACTCGATCTTCCGCACGATGAATCCAGAAACCGAGTTTCTGTTGATAGTATCGATAAAGGGAGTCGCTAAGCTGGCTTGTCTTTATGGTCCCGGCATCGCGATCAAGCCAGATCTCCTCAACTGCAACCGCAATCTGATCGAGACAACGTAATCTTCTCAGACGGGTGGCACGTGTAGATGACCCAAAAGATGGTAACGATGCCGGCTTGTTGAGTTCTTTAACCTGCAACACCTGTGCAGTTGGCAGGCCACCACCGTCAGGAAGCTCTAATCGAAACATAGAGTAGATACTTTTTATCTGAACCGCAGTGCGCACGTAGTTGCCTGAGCCCTGCACAGTCTCGATCATCCCCTGCTCTTGTAGCACGGACAGCGCCTTACGCAACGTGCGAACCGTTGTGCCAAACAGTTTTGCAAGCTGACGCTCCGGTGGTAGTCGATCCCCTTCACTGAACCGACCTGCAGCTATCTCTCGACTGATGGACTCACTGATCTGCAGATACAGCGGGATCGGAGTTGTGACTGGTTGTCGCGGCACGTAAGAACCATTCTTTGTCGAGCTTCGGGAACCGGTAGTTCCGGATTTATTTACTGCTGACACGACTATTTATCTCAACGATTTCCAAGTGATACACAACACCATTCATTTTTTCTCTGTTGCGACGGGGCAGAACAAAAATTTAGACCTTCTAAACGCTTACATTTCAAGTAATTAAACCACATGTGGGGATTCCGTGTCACAACCCCGCAAGCACAATTGATACACCATTGTTTCACCAAGATCCAGATGTTAAATTAGACCGAAATAAGCAGGAGACATCCATGTCAGTGGTTCCAATTACATCTCCGGATCTCGATGCCGCTGAGATATCCTGGTTTTCAGCACTTTGTTCTGACGATTATCAATTTCTTGGCGTGCCGGACGGTGACTTGCGCTCTTCATGGGCTCACTGTTCTGAGATCGTTAAAACCGCTGAAGCTCAAGGCTTCAGGAATATTCTGTGTCCGTCTTCTTATCAGGTGGGACAGGATACGCTTAGCTTCGTGGCCGGCTGTGCACCGATAACCTCAAAAATAAATCTACTGGCTGCCGTGCGTTGTGGTGAGATGCAACCGATCATGCTGGCGCGCACTATTGCAACGCTTGATCATATGCTTGAGGGCAGACTCACCGTTAATATCATCTCATCCGACTTTCCAGGTGAAAAAGCAGACAGCGGTTTTCGCTATCAGCGATCACGGGAAGTAGTAGAAATCTTAAAGCAAGCCTGGACTCAGGATGAGATCAATTATGATGGCGAGGTTTATCAGTTCAAGGAAGTAACCACTGAGCCCGCCCGCCCTTATCAAACAGGAGGTCCATTATTGTACTTCGGTGGATATTCACCTCCAGCGCTTGAACTATGTGGTCAACATTGTGATGTTTATTTGATGTGGCCTGAGAAAAAAGAAGAACTCGAAGGGCGAATGAAAGCTGTCAATGAAGTCGCAGCACGATACAACCGCACACTGGATTACGGTTTAAGAGTACACATGATAGTTCGCGACACAGAAGCTGAAGCACGCGAGTATGCCGAGTATATTGTTTCGAAACTCGATGACGAACAGGGTCGCGCCATTAGAGAAAGAGCACTCGACTCCACTTCTCTTGGCGTGAGTCACCAGGCGAAAAACCGCGAACTGGCCGCAGATGACGGGTTTGTCGAACCACTACTTTGGACAGGTGTGGGCCGCGCTCGTTCCGGTTGTGGTGCTGCATTGGTCGGCTCACCGGAACAGATCATTGAGCGCATACAGGAGTATCAAAATATGGGGATACGGTCGTTTATTTTTTCGGGTTATCCCCACCTTGATGAAGCAGAACATTTTGGCAGCAAAGTACTTCCACACCTGAATAACGTCTCGCTGCCGGAAGCATACGGGCGAGTTCCTGCGACAGTCCCCGCAACACCACTTGGCAATGGCTCAAGACAATAAAAATACGATCATGCAAAAAATAAAAATCACAAACGATCTCGAATTCAGTCAACTTATCTACGGCATGTGGCGAATTGGTGATGATGACAACACTTCTCCCGACCATGTTGAAGCAAAAATTCAAAGCTGTCTGGATCAGGGAATTACAACTTTTGATCAGGCAGATATTTATGGTGGCTATACAGCAGAAGCCATACTCGGAGCCGCTCTAAAAAAGAATCCGTCGTTAAGAAGCCGGATGGAGATCGTCACCAAATGCGATATCGTCGCGCCGATTGGCAGATACAGCGACAAGCGGGTGAAGTACTACGATACATCCAGAAAACACATTGAAGCATCAGTCAACCAGTCACTCACTGATATGGCAATCGAACATATTGATCTGCTGCTGATTCATCGCCCTGACCCGCTAATGGATCACATTGAAACCGGCGCGGCGCTCGATGCGATGATCAAATCAGGCAAAGTGGGTGCTGTTGGCGTATCTAATTTCCGTCCATGGGACTGGAAGCTACTCGAGTCTGCAATGACTAATTCGCTAGTGACCAACCAGATAGAACTGTCGCTGGCACAAATAAGCCCTTTTACCAATGGTGACCTGGCATTCCATCAACAACACGGTCATGCGATGATGGCGTGGTCTCCGCTTGGCGGCGGGGAATTAATGACATCTTCCGGAGAACTGGCAACTCGTATGGACAAGATCGCATCAGAATCAGGCACTGATCGCGCAGCGGTTGCGATTGCATTCCTGTTGCAGCACCCGGCAACCATACTGCCGGTACTTGGTACAAACAACCTCGAAAGAATCAGCCACATAAGCGCTGCTGTAAAAGTACAGCTCAACAGGGAAAGCTGGTATGAACTATACGAAGCCGCTCTTGGCAGTGAGGTACCCTAATGTCTCAACCCGCCCCGCTACACGCGCACAAATTATCAACAGATAGCTTCATACCCGATGAATCCAATCAACGCCTGCTACGTAATGCACTGGGGTGCTTCGGCACCGGAGTGACTATTGTCACTGCCGCCACGGTAGATGGCCCGGCTGCAATAACCGCAAACAGTTTTTCTTCAGTATCTCTGACCCCACCACTGGTGCTGTGGTCACTGGATAAAAATAGCTCACGGTTTTTGACTTTCAGCAACGCAGAAAACTACGCAATACATGTTCTCAACAGACATCAGGAAGATCTGTGCATGGACGTGGCAAGAAACCCTGCACTGCTTAGCGACCAAAACCTGCACATGAATGACTTTGGAGTTCCGGTACTCGATGACTGCATGGTACGGTTTGATTGCTCTCTTGAAGCCACTTATGAAGCTGGTGACCACGTTATTATTCTTGGCCGTGTTCAGCTAGCCACTCAGCATGACAATAGTGACCCGCTTATGTTTTACCGCGGTGATATTCGCAACCTGGCGTCGCAAAACAGCACCGCCGCCTGATATGCTCAGGCATTCGGAGGATATTGTGCGAACTATAGCTGAGACAGCTGTGAGGGCAATAGCTTGAACGCTATACGCACCATGCTGCGATGCCTGCAAGCGATAAACACACCGATACTCACCGCGGGCCGCTGGATCGGCGTACTAGCTATCTCGTTGATGGTGATTGCGATATTGTTGCAGGTGTATTATCGCTACGTCCTTGGCAACGCACTACCCTGGCCAGACGAAGCGGCACGTTTCTGCATGCTGTGGATGACCGGACTAATGGCACCGACAGCGCTCAGAGAAGGCGGGTTTGTCGCCATTGACACGATTGACACCATCCTGCCTAACATCGTGTCAAAACTCCTGCAAATTGTCTTGTTGCTTATCTCATTAATAGTTCTGGTTGTTGCAGTGCAAATCGGCTGGAAGGAAGTCACAGGTCTCGGTGGCAGATTTACTACCGCATCGCTTTACGTACCATTGTCACTATCTTTCGACGAATGGTATCGAGTACCCAGAAGCTGGATGATGACATCTCTTTTAGTTGGTATCGTCCTGTTAATTATGGTCAACATCGAATTAATCCTTTCGCGTTTGGCAGCATTGTTCGATCCTCCCGAAACTGATAACGATTCAGTTCCATTTGTTAGAGGTGCTGAATAATGCTGATCTGGTTTTTACCTGTATTTCTGGTGCTATTACTGATTGGGCTGCCGGTTTTTTTCGCACTGCTGGCAGCACCCGGTGCTTTGTTGTATCTAAATGGTCAGGAACGCGATATCACCCTGCTATACAGGAATCTCTACAACGGCATGGATAGCTTCCCTTTAATGGCAATACCTTTCTTCATGCTTGCAGGCGAGTTAATGAATAGAGGTGGTATCACTGCCAGACTGGTTGAATTTTCACAAGCACTTATGGGTCACCTGCGCGGTGGATTGGCACACGTCAATGTACTTTCATCCATGTTGTTTGCGGGCTTGTCCGGTTCGGCTGTGGCAGATACGTCAGCGCTTGGATCAATGTTAGTACCTGCTATGGAAAAACAGGGCTACACCCGCCGCTTTGCTGCTGCAATCACTGCCGCAAGTTCTGTTATTGGGCCAATCATTCCGCCATCGGGCATTATGATCATTTATGCATATGTAATGGGTGAGAGTGTTGCGGCATTGTTTCTGGCGGGTATCGTTCCAGGCATACTTATCGGCGGCGGATTAATGCTTATGGTTAAGTTCATGGCAGATCGCTATGACTTTCCTGTTGCCAGTGAGAAGTACACCTGGAAACAACGTGGTAAGGCGGGACTAAAAGCATTTTTTCCTCTACTGACACCGGTAATTATCCTCGGCGGTATTCTTGGCGGTGTATTCACACCCACTGAAGCCGCTGCAGTGGCAGTGGCGTACGCCTTGTTTATCGGACTGTTCGTCATTCGCACACTACGATTTCGAGATCTTCCCGATGTTTTAACACGCGCAGGTTTAACATCTTCTGTTGTATTACTTCTTGTTGGCGCTGCAATGTCATTTAAAACCGTCGTCAGCTTAAGCCACGCACCGGAACAACTCGCAGCTTTCATACTTACACTGACTGAGAACCCGTTACTGTTGTTGTTTTTGATTAACCTGCTTTTATTTGTTGTCGGCATGTTTCTCGATGCAGGCCCGGCAATCATCATTCTGGGTCCAATTCTCGGACCAGTATTTATAAGTCTCGGCGTCGAGCCGGTGCACTTTGCCATTATTATGTGTGTCAATTTAACCGTGGGGCTGGCAACACCACCAATGGGGCTGGTGTTATTTGTTGCCGCCGCTGTTTCGCGCGAACGGGTGACCACTATTGCACGCGCTATCCTGCCGTTTCTGGCAGTAGAAATTTTAGTGATTCTGCTTATTACATTTATACCGGCACTTTCACTGACTGTCCCGCGTCTTACCGGGTTTTTGAAGTAAGACTACGTATTCGAAACTATCTCTACAAGTGAGGAAACACGATCATGTTTAAGAAACTGGCGCTTACCACCACACTGGCAACTGCACTTGCCGCTTCGTTAGGCCTGGGAGCAATCAGCACTGCACAGGCTGCCGACATCACCTTGCGTGCAACCGCTAACTCCAATGAAAACGACGAAGACTATGACGGACTGGTTGTCTTCAAAAACTATGTTGAGAGCGCCTCTAACGGTGCTATTGAAGTAGAACTCTTCATAGGCACACAACTCTGTTCCAATGGCGCTGAGTGTTTACAAGGTGTGGCTGATGGTTCAATTGATATCTATATCTCTACTTCTGGAGGTGCTGCAGGTCTGTTTCCTTATGTTCAGGTACTTGACCTTCCCTACCTGATGGCTGATGACCGGGTTGCAGAGCACGTTCTATCCGGTGACTTCACTCGAACTGTTCGTGATATGGCACTCGAAGATTCAGGTGACACTATTCGTCTGATGACAATTGGCAATACCGGTGGGTGGCGTAACTTTGCCAACACTGAGCGTCGTGTTGAAGGACCGGGTGATCTTGATGGATTAAAGATCCGTACTGTTGTTGCCGACCTGCCACAGGAACTAGTAAAGGCACTTGGTGCAGCCCCGACTCCAATTCCATGGCCGGAACTGTTTACATCGTTTCAAACCGGTGTTGTCGAAGGTTCTAAGAACGGTATCACAGATATAATGGGCATGAAGTTCCCTGATGCAGGTCTGCAGTATCTGACTCTTGATGGCCATGCGTACATGGGTGCACTGTGGTGGATGTCTAACGAATCTTTCAAAGGGCTTTCTGAAGGTCAGCGTCGTGTAGTGGTAGATGGCTTTTATGCATTACAACAAGCCACATTCGCTTCACCAAAGCGTAAGTCCATTCAGGCATACTCAGACTTCGTTGCCGGTGGTGGCGACCTCTATGTACCAACTCCAGACCAGAAAGCCGCATTCAAAGAAGCCGCTTCACCGGTTTATGACTGGTTCAAGGAAAATGTAACCCGAGGTGATGCAGTATTCGAGGCATTGACGAGCGCCGTTTCTGAGGCAGAATCTGAGATCAATGCGGCACGGGACGCAGACGTTAACTAAGTAGGTATAGGTATACAGTGGCGATTCAAGTGCTATCGCCACTGTTTTTAGCGCTATGAAATTCAATTCAATGCAATTATTCAAAATAGCTTTACTGCTACTGGCATGCACTCCTGCCTATGCAGAACTGGAGCATGCACGGGATCTGATGGACGCTGGTAATTATCCAGCAGCCTTTGAGGAACTATGGCCGGCAGCACGCTCAGGCAATGCAGAAGCAGAAGAATTGATCGGCGTCATGTATGCAATGGGCCTGGGTGTTGAACAGGATGATCGGCGCGCATTTGAATGGTATCTGCGTTCTGCCATGAAAGGTCATGCTGGAGCGCAATCCGGTGTCGGCTGGTACTATGAGGTCGGTAGAGGTCTGCCATCAATTGATCTGGTTCGAGCGTATATGTGGTACACCTTATCCGCAATCGGCGGTGATCCGGATGCTGCAATCAGCCTTGAAGAAGTAATAAAGAAAATGGATAAAGGTCAGATTGACACAGCGCATATACTCATCGAAGACTACAAAGCGTGGCTGTACCCGTTCCGCTAAATCCAGTTTCTTCAGGCTCACTACTCCTGCCATGCCAGTTATATTCACTAAAGTCGGCCTTACGATAACAACCTTGTTGTTGTGTTTAACTGCTTCAGGACATGGACAAGAGCAAGGCCCAGAACCAGGGCATTCGCAGTCCAAACTCACAGCAGCAGATTTCAATCACTTCAATAAGAAGCAGGTTGCGGTCGGTCGGCTGCTTTTTTTTGACAAGATAATTTCAGGCAATCGCAACATTAGCTGCAGCACGTGTCACCACCCGCAATTTGGTACATCAGACGGGCTGTCTCTCGGAGTTGGTGAAGGTGGCGTAGGCCTCGGGCCTAAGCGTACTACCGGCACAGGCAGCGATCGTATTCAACGACGAGTGCCAAGAAATGCACCTGCCCTCTGGAATCTTGGCGCTAAAGAGATCGATGTGCTTATGCACGACGGTCGTATCAGCAGCAGCGATATTTTTGATAACGGTTTTAATACGCCTGCACAAGAATGGTTGCCACAAGGTCTAAATTCTGTAGTAGCTGCGCAATCGCTGTTTCCGATGACATCAGAGACTGAAATGGCAGGCTCGAATGAAGAAAATGAAATCGCAGGAGCGAGAAATAACCGCATTGACTATGCATGGCCGATAATTGCTAAACGCATCCGCGGTATTCCGGAATATGTCAATCTGATTGTGGAAGCATTTGATGAGGTTGAGCAAATAGAGCAAATCTCAATAGTGCACATTGCCAATGCGCTGGGAGCTTTCATCAGCACCGAATTCATCAGTAACGACAGCCCTTATGATCATTGGCTCAACGGTGAGACTGATGCGTTAAGCGAACTACAAATTCACGGTAAAAATTTGTTTTATGGTAAAGCTGGCTGCAGCACTTGTCACGCTGGTAAGCTTTTCAGCAGCCACGAGTTTAAAGCACTCTCCCTTCCCGCTTTCGGACCGGGTCGTACGCGCCAATGGGACCCGATACCAAGAGATGTTGGACGAATGGGAGAGACTGATCGCCTTGAAGATGCGTACAGATATCGTATACCGATGCTGCGAAATGTCGCACTCACAGCACCTTATGGACACAACGGTGCATATCGAACACTAGAAGCCATGATCAAACACCACCAGCACCCGGGTGTATCGCGTGCGACATGGCGCAAAGAACAGGCAAGGCTGCCTGAAGCTGCGTGGCTCAACAGTGTCGATTTTGTGATCATGCAGGACAACATCGAGATGCAAAGGCAGATAGCTAAAGTTGATATTTCTCTACCACCGATTAACGAACTGGAAGTTAAGGCACTTGTTGCATTTCTGGAGTCCCTTACCGGCGACCAGGCTCAGAACAAAGGTTTCAAAATACCTGCAGCAGTGCCAAGTGGATTACCTATTGACGTTGCTGACGAGGTTACTTCGCAGTAGTGTGCAGTTTCTGGTGTACCCTATCAAATAAGATGTGCACAAATCAGACATGCAGATGAACGCCTATCAATTGTTTGCGACAGCGCATTTATCTCTTACACTACTATCCGCAACAGCCGCTGCCAACCCACGAGCCACCCGGTAATTTAATCGGCCGGATTTTATTTGGCAGGTATTTTATTTGGCCGATGATTGGATCGGCTGGCGGTTTTATCAGCAAGTAGTTTAATTGGAAATTATACTTTATGACTGTCCGCCTTGGTCAATCCAGCCCGCCGTACAATACAAGAATCTATGCTATTGGCGATGTCCATGGTCATATCAAACTGCTTGAGAAGCTTTATACCAGGATCGATGCAGACCTGAAAAACAATCCGATCGATGCATACAAAATTATTTTTGTTGGAGACTATATTGATCGTGGACCTGATTCAGCCGGTTGTGTTGAATACCTGATCAACCTGACAGTCGAGAATAGTAATGTAATTTGCCTTAAGGGCAATCATGAAGACAAACTGGAAAGTTTTCTGTTTGATCCCGTTACTGTTGGAGCTTCGTTTTTCACCTGGGGCGGTGAAGAATGTGCAGCCTCATATGGCGTCGATATGTCGAACTACCACGGTACCAATGATGATCATGTACAAAAGGCGGCAGAGTTAAGCGAAAAAATTCCTGCACATCACAAGCAATTTTTTGCATCACTAAAAATGACAGTCACGTTGGGTGATTATATGTTCACACATGCAGGTGTACGCCCTGGCGTGCCCTTGAGCCAACAATCAGACCGGGACCTCCTATGGATTCGATCAGAGTTTATCTCTCACAGTAAACCCTTTGAAAAGGTGATTGTGCATGGACACACACCAGCTTACCCGATGGATATTCTGCCGAACCGCATCAATGTCGACACCCATGCATATCACACCGGCGTGCTTAGCTGTATTGTTTTAGAAGGCACAGACTACCGGATTATTGAATCAAGCACTTGGGTGTAATGACAAGAATATCCCAAACCGAGTGGCACGCAGCCAAACAAACTAGTGAAAGAAAAACCAGAGGACGCCAATTGCCTAAAACATGAGACTACTCACTCATTTGCAGTTGACTTTACAAATTTGATCTGACTATTATCGTCTTGGGAAAAACATGTCAGTTGTTTTGACTGACACGGAGATGTATTACTGATGGAATCAATTAGCCTGGATCTATGCAGTTGCTTTGCAATTGCGTCGATTTGCTTAGCTTTGATTGCTCGTCGCGAAGCATATCAGGGCACCAGCCTCGAATACGACAGCCCTGCTTTCGCGAGTGAAGCACTGTGATCTCAGATAATCACTTTGCGCCGGCGCTCGAGTCGACTTTCCACTTACCTTTTTATTCCCCAAAGGAATACTTGGGTGATGTCGCAAATCTGTGGAACGACGAACACAACGTATCTCTCATGCATTACGAACATGAGAGCACATTCCTACAACAAGTTCGCCGTCTTCGCCCGCCGGTTGTGGCACTCGGTGCCGAAAGTAATCTCCTGAACAAGCAGATCATTGCGCGGATCGCGGCCCTAAAGGTGCGGCCAGTCATTGTCACACTTGTAGAATCCACGGATGAACCACTAATTGCCGCCTGTTATCAGCAGGGTGCAGATCGTGTTATCGCAATTCCACAGTGCTCTGCGCGTATTTTTCGAGCACTCATCTCGACACTGCACTCGCACGAGATCTACTACCCGCCCTATCGATTCGATGCAGCAACTCAATCATGCAGCATCAATAATCGTACAGTTAGATTGACATCAAAAAGATTTGATATTGCCCACTACCTCTTTACGAACCAGGGCAAGCTAATACCGAAGCCTGTCATTCTCAAAGACATCTGGGGACTGGAAGGTAAAGATTGCATAACTCGCAGATTGGAGGTCCATATCACTCATGTCCGAAGACAGCTAACACTTGATGGTTCTCTCGGGTGGGAGGTGCGTTCACGTCGAAAAATGGGTTACGGAATATTCAATACGGGCAGAAATCCAAGTCAAAAAACACAATCACCTGTTCGCGATGGGGTGTTGGATCATTAATAAGTAGCTTCTGTGTCGATAACCTGGCGTCTCTTATAGACGGTGGCAAATTTGATTGAGACTGGACCAACTCTGGGGCATCAGTAATGAAAGGATGGAGAAAAGAACTGCAGTAAAAAACGGACTAGAGACTGAAGATATTTCTCTATGGGAATAAATATGCACAACACCAAGCTGACATACGCCTCATCACTTAAACTCTAACCCTTCTATGCCACTCAGTGTCCGGCCAAAAGTCGACCAGAATGCGCGTCGATATAACACTATACTGATCCAGATTGTCGCTGCAATAAATAGCACCGGGCTCAAAAACCAGGCACAAGCGGCGAGTGCAAAAAAGTAGGAGTTCAAACCCGTAGTGAAGTGCCGGGCACCCAATGTATGTAGCTGCCCCACCCTGTTGCCGTAGTCTTCTGGATCAACCATACTTTCCAGACCTTTGGCCCTTGCCACTGACGCATCCGGTGCTGCACCAATCATAATCAATACGTAGTTAAACAACCGGTAGCTCCAGGCAAACTTAAAGAATGCGAATGTGAAGATAAGAGTGACGAGTAGTACTTTTATTTCCCACGCGGTTCTCGTGGTACGTACAGCAAAGGGCAGATCACCAAGCAGCTCGATCGCTTGATCGGAAGCGCCAAGCCCGGCCATTAATGCACCGATTAAAAGTATAGATGTTGATGCAAAGAACAACACGCCGTACTGTAGTGTATTCTGGATAAGCGTATCTGGCATTTTCGGGTCTCGATAAACCATGGAGTTCATCCAGCGCTGCCGAAACAAACTCATTTTTGCGGAAATGGTTTTATGTCGCCACGGTGATTGATTCACCATCCAGTAGTGTGTTACCCATGAGACAAAGAACACGATCAATGCGAGTGCATCCAATGTACTGAAGCCAACACGGCTCAGCGCATCAGTTATTGATGTATTCAAGTTGCCAGCCCGGTTTTAATAGTAATTTATCGGTGAGATTAGAACGGCGCACTGTTAGGCGTTCGCGGAAACGGTATAGCGTCGCGTATGTTTTCCATTCCGGTGATGTAGTTAATCAGTCTTTCAAAACCAAGACCAAAACCTGCATGAGGTACCGTGCCGTAACGCCTTAGATCTCTGTACCACCAGAGCTCCTCCGAGATACCTTGTGCTTCAAGCTTGGCATCCAGCACATCAAGCCGCTCTTCACGCTGACTACCGCCAATGATCTCACCTATGCCTGGGGCCAGTACATCCATTGCGGCAACTGTTTTTCCGTCTTCATTTTCACGCATATAAAACGCTTTTATTTCTTTCGGGTAGTTGCGCAGCACGATAGGTTTTCCCACATGCTCTTCTGTAAGATAGCGTTCATGTTCCGACTGTAGATCATGACCCCACTCTACTGGAAACTCGAATTTCTTTTTACAACTTTTGAGAATTTCGATGGCATCGGTGTACTCCATCTGTTCAAACTTGGTGGTCACCATTTTTTCAAGCCGTTCAATACAGCCTTTGTCAACGCGTTGATTAAAGAATGCCATGTCGTCTTCACGTTCTTCAAGCACTGTTTTAAACAAGTGTTTTAAAAAGTCTTCTGCGAGTTCAGCATTTTCGTCAAGACCTGCAAAAGCAATTTCCGGCTCTATCATCCAGAACTCTGCCAGGTGGCGACTGGTGTTGGAATTCTCTGCGCGGAAAGTCGGGCCAAAGGTGTACACCTTGGATAATGCCATCGCAAAGCACTCGACATTGAGCTGCCCTGAGACCGTTAAAAATGCTTCACTTCCAAAGAAGTCCTGTTCAAAGTCAGGCTTACCGTCTTTGCCAGTCGGCAGGTTGGCAAGATCCAGCGTGCTAACGCGAAACAACTCACCCGCACCCTCACAATCACTGGCAGTAACAATCGGTGTATTGATCCACTGGAAGCCGCGCTCGTAGTAATAGTTGTGTACTGCATTTGCCAGCGTAGTTCTAACGCGGGTTATCGCACCAAATGCATTGGTTCGGGGCCGCAGGTGCGCGACTGTTCGAAGGTGCTCAAAGGTGTGGCGCTTCTTCGCTATTGGATAGGTCTCGGGATCATCTACCCAGCCGTGAACAACCACCTGCTCTGCCTGAATTTCAAATGCCTGCCCGCCACCTTGAGACTCCGCGACAGTACCGGTCACTTCAACCGAACAGCCGGATGTCAGTTTGAGCACGACATCCTGATAGTTATCGAGCGCTTCAGGCACAACCGCCTGCACACCGTCAAAGCCGCTGCCATCATATACATTGAGAAATGATATTCCCGCTTTGGAATCGCGCCGGGTACGTACCCAGCCCTGCACTGTGACGGTATCTCCTGCGCTGAATTTTCCGCCGAGAATTTGTTTTGCGGTAACAACCTGAGCCATTTTGCATCTACCCTGCAAGGTACGTTCTTAATCGACTACTTTACTATAGTTGCTAGTCAGGTCAGTGGGCAAAAATCAACAACTTGCTCAGGGTTTCCGTTTTGTATCAGGTAGGTGAGATGTGTCAGCGGCGATTTGCCGCTGCGCATCATATTCAGGCATACGAAATATTCTGCCAGAATAACTAAGCCCAGGTAATCAGATTGATTACATGTTCAATGCCCTGAACATCGCGAATCTCCTGCTCTGCAGCTTCTGCCTCTTCAATCGAATCTGCAGTACCAAAGAGCGTGGCAATACCGTCATAGACAGTGACTCTAAGATTGGGCGAGCTGATAGAAATTATCGAGTTGTCTGTTCGTGTGTAGTCACGATCACTGTCCGAAACCTTTGCAGATGCGGTACCGACTGACATTGCACTTGTAAGACCCAGCGCCAAAACCGTTTTCGTATTTAGAATGTCCATTGTGTTCTCCGATATTTTTTGTAAGTGACTAAATCAGCCATAACGGTATGAGCCGGCGGCGCTGTCTTCGTTCAGCTGTAACTCTGTACATGCACTAACGATTTTCTAACAATCGCTGTGATAACTTCCTCGCCTGCTGGCGACCGGCTTCGTGGAAAGCCTGACCTTACGTAACTCCCTGTTTTTAATGAGAACCTCGCCATTACTCGAAGTATTACTAATACTCAATAGTGATAATGAATACCAGCACCCGGCCCTGGCAGCAGCGATCTGGCGCGAGCTCCAAACCACAGAGGGTTCCGCAACCCACAAGGTGATACCACGACTGAGTAGTTTTATGCGCTACGAAACTACAACACCTGACAACTACCAATGCACCAATTGGGACGTTGCTAATTGCTTACTACCGGCACTGGCAAAGGAACACCGCTATACAGATCGCCGTTGGTAAGCGCTTCACGCATTACTCGCTTCAGGGACGCAAGCTCCACTGGGTTTAACACACGTTCTGCATGTGCCATAAAGTCAACCATGGCCTTCGAGTTATTGTAATTAGCACCCACAATCGGCGGGTGCCCCTGCACATACAAGAGCCCTCCATGGCGGGCAAGTTTGACTGGTTGATTGACAACGCGGACAGAGGTTCCTGGATGCAACTCTGTTGCAAGCGCCTCTATATGCTCAGGGTAGAGCCGGATACATCCATGACTTACGCGCAAGCCAACGCCTTTGGGATTGTTAGTGCCATGGATCAAATAGCTGGTTTGTCCGATACGAATTGCATATTCACCTAATGGGTTTTCGGGCCCGGCAGGTACAACATCAGGCAGCTTCAAGCCGGCATCACGGTATTCCTGTTGTATTGATGCGGGTGGGGTCCAATTGGGGTTCTTCACAATTGAAGATACAGCTGAATTCATTAACGGTGTCTCCCATCCCTGACGTCCGATACCAACCGGATACACACTCACGCTGCTTGCATCAGGTGAAAAATAGTATAAGCGCATCTCAGGCAGATTGATCACAATACCGGTTCGATCAACCGCAGGGAGGATATGCTGCATGGGCAACCGCAACTCAGCGCCCACTCCCGGAAAGACGGGATTGATATCCGGGTTGGCATTTGCCAGTGCGTCTGCTCCTACTCTGTGTTTTAGTGCTATAGAGTACAAGGAGTCATCGAATTGAGATAACACTGATTCTGAATTTCCGATGAGTTGATCAGCAGCGTTAATAGTATAAGTATTGGCTACGGCATATTGACTTATGAACGCGAATAAACAACCTGTTACTAGCCGTCGGAAGTTCGTTCGCATAGCTACCAGATATTTCATCAGGCAGATTCTTTAAACGCATCAATAAGTTCACTCTTGCCTGCTCTATGCAGGTTCTCAGCTTCACGCTCTATTTGTTGCTGCAGTGTCACTGCTTCAACTGGTACCGCCGGTACATTCGGAAATATCCACTTAACGTTACCTGTTGCTACTGCCGTATCAACTGCTGCCTCTTGTGAGTCAGCCTGCTCATCTGCCGAATCTTCTGCAGGTTCTGGCGCAGATTCTGGTGCAGGTTCCTGCAACCAATCGAGCAACTCGATATTCTCAGGATCGCTTTCATAGTTGTAGGTGTGGCCCTCACAATGCGGCTCAGGTGAAGGTAGTAAAAAATCATCCAACAGATAACCACCATCAATCAGACTGTCCTCACCTGGCCACAAGCGATCCTCTTCTTCATGTTCGCCGCCGGAAATCTGTCCGCTGGTCAGAATTCTGGATGTATTCGGTGTATCGATGATGCGATTGACAGCATCGTTGCTCTCAAAGTTTGAGCTGATAGCGATCGGCGGAGCGCCTACAGATTCCGGCATCGCCGACAAAATCAGAGGTTCTCCAGCCCCCGCAAGGAGCATATCTGACTCAGATGACAGGTTGTTATCCGGTGTTGGATCAGCGCCGTTGGTACCGTCATCAGTGATCGTGACAGTATTAGTGAACATCTGATCGACGCTATCAAGATTTGCGGTCGGAACTACTTCGGCAACTATAGTGATGTCTTCAGTTTGCCCTACAACAAGCGTGTCCAGATTCCAGGTGATAGTGCCAGCAATTGCATCTACTGTTCCGCCTGCTGCATCAACTATGGTAATAATATCTGGCGGAAACTGATCAACAATGACAATATTGCTACCGGCTTGTGTACCAACGTTTGCAGCACTAATCATATAGCTAAACTGCTGAGTTGGAGCTGCCATCGTAATTTCATTGGTCTTGCTGATGGTATAGTCCGGAGCTGAGATAACCTCATTGACAGAATCAGATGTGTTATTACGCAAATCAGGATCACCACCGTTAAGTCCATCATCTGTTACAGACGCACGATTGGCGAAGCTGTCGTTGTCGGTATCATTGTTACTGTCAATATTACTATCCTGCGGATTATTTATAGCGCCTTCAACAGTAAGTGTGACTGATTCATTCACCAACAAAGAAGGAATCAGCCAGTTCACCGTACCGCTTGCGGGATCAAATGCTCCACCGCTGGATATTGCCTTCGGTTCACCCAACGCATCAACCGGGTACTGATCTGTCACTGCAATATTGCTACCTTCATGGGTGCCGATATTAGTGACAACCAACGTATAGGTGAGCGTATCCCCGGCACTCATGACTCCTGCAGGTGTACTGCTCTTTTGAATGGCGTAGTCAGGTGCCGTGAGAGTAATTGAGTTACCAGCACTGGCGATTAATCCGTCAGCGGAGCCGCGCTCTCCAGCATCAAAACCATCGGCGGGATCAGCATCTGACAATGTGCTCCACTCTACCGAAACAGTGTTATCTACTATGCTGCCGTATTCCGTAGTTTCTGTGGTTAATAATGCCTGATAACTAATTGAGACTGATGTGTCATAAGGAATATTATCGATGGATAGCGCCACGGTGTTTCCGCTTGATGCATCAGTTACACCGCTTACGCTTGCAGCAGTTACACCGTCAATCATCAGTGAATCCGGGTTAAGTACTGCATTTTCCGGTAAGCTATCAACCACACTCACATCACGAGCGTCTGTACCGTAAGTATCGGGCTCGTTGATCACAGTAACTGTGTAGGTTAACGTTTGACCCAGATGCGGTAGTGCATCATCAGCTGTTTTAGTTACACTTATAACAGGTTGCAGCACGGTGACCGGATCCGCCACAGCACTGGTAATATCCGTCGCTACACCATCATGATCGATGTCCCATCGTAATGTGGCACTATTATTAAGCACGCCACCCGCTGTGACTTCGGCGGCATTTTCTACCACTGCACGATAGAGCACAGTGATGGTCTCAAGCGTACTGTTGTCTTGATTTGAGTTGGTGATGGTTCCGAGTGCAAAGTTAAGGGTACCTGTGGCACCCACCTGCGGTGTCACAATATCACTGAAATCACCAACGCCTATACTTGTGGATACAGATGATGAACCTGGTGTGACACTGAGTAGAGAATCAAAAGCCAGGCCGCTGTCCAGCGTGTCTGTGATCTCTACTAACGGTGTGGTTCCCTGTGGTACATCCATGACCAACTGATACGTGATGAACTCACCCACCACAACGTGGGCGTCTGAGTTCTCATTGCCGTTGTCTATGCTGGTGCTGACAATGCTCTTGTGTAAATCGGCTATCGAGAATTGATCCGAGTCACTGGCAGTTCGCGTTGATTCATTGGCGAAATCA
>CALIHW010000022.1 GCA_938020525.1 uncultured Granulosicoccaceae bacterium
GGTGTCGATGCAGATGGTGACGGTGTAGACGATGCGTTTGGTGCAGGAAACACATTAGACACAGATGGAGACGGTACTCCGGATGCGTTGGATAATGACTCAGACGGTGACGGCATCCCCGATGCGATAGAAGGTATTGCAGACACAGACGGTGATGGCACACTGGATTATCTGGACACCGATTCAGATAACGACGACATCGCGGATGGTGATGAAGCGCAGGTCAGTGGTGTTGATACAGATGGTGATGGCATTGATGATCTTTATGATGTTGATGTTACCGGTGGTACCGATGCAGACGGTGATGGTGTAGACGACGCGCTTGAAGCCAGTGATACAGTTGATACAGACGGTGACGGTATTCCGAATGCTGAAGAGGCAGACTCAGACGGTGATGGTGTACCGGATGCGATCGAAGGCAACGCAGATACAGACGGAGATGGTATTCCCGATTATCTTGACACAGACAGTGACAACGACGGCATCCCGGATGGTGATGAAGCGCAGGTCAGTGGTGTAGATACAGACGGTGATGGCATTGATGATATCTATGATGTTGATCAAACCGGTGGTACCGATGCAGACGGTGATGGTGTCGATGATGCGCTGGAAGGCAGCGATACACTCGATACTGACGGTGACGGCATTCCAGATGCAGAAGAGGCCGACTCAGACGGTGACGGCATCCCTGATGCGATCGAAGGTAATGTCGATACCGATGGTGATGGTATCCCTGACTACCTTGATACAGATAGTGATAATGACGGAATAGATGACTCGGTAGAGGCCCAGTTAAGCGGTGTAGACACAGATGGTGATGGCATCCTTGACGAGTTTGATGTTGATCAAGCGGGTGCCAATGGTGGCTCAGGAATAGACGCCGATGGTGACGGTGTTGATGATGCCGCGGAAGCTGCCGGTACCGTAGATACCGATGGTGATGGTACACCAGATAACCTTGACGATGATTCAGATGGCGATGGTGTGCTTGATTCAGTTGAAGGCACAGTCGATACAGATGGTGATGGTACACCAGATTATCTGGATCTTGATTCAGACAATGATGGCATTCCAGATGACGTAGAAGCAGGGCCTGCCCCTGCAACGCCGGTAGATACAGACGGTGACGGTACACCAGATATGCTAGATGCTGATTCGGATGGTGATGGTATCCCGGATACCTTAGAGCCAGGTGACACAGACGGTGATGGTATTCCAAACTATCTGGATCTTGATTCAGATAACGACGGCATTCCTGACGCAGATGAAGCGCAGGTCAGTGGTGTTGATACAGACGGTGACGGCATTGATGATCTTTATGATGTCGACGTTACCGGTGGAACTGATGCAGATGGTGACGGTGTAGACGATGCGTTTGGAGCATCGAATACACTCGACAGTGACGGTGACGGTACGCCGGATGCGCTGGATGCAGACAGTGATAACGACGGTGTGCCTGATGCAATCGAAGGTAACGTCGATACAGACGGTGATGGTGTGCCTGACTATCTTGATACCGATTCAGATAATGACGGTATCCCTGATGGAGTAGAAGCACAGATCACAGGTGTTGATACAGATGGTGATGGTATTGATGATGCCTTTGATATCGATCCCTCACCGAGTAAACCGGGGGGTGGTGCAGACCTTGATGGCGACGGTGTTGATGATGCGATAGAAGCGACAGGTACTATCGATACAGATGGTGATGGTACACCGGATATGCTGGACGTCGACTCTGATGGTGACGGAATCCCTGATACCTTAGAGCCAGGTGATACCGATGGTGATGGTATCCCGAACTATCTTGACACTGACAGTGATAATGACGGCATCCCCGATGGTGTAGAAGCGCAGATCGCCGGTGTCGACACCGATGGTGATGGCATCGATGATTTATACGATGTCGATGTGACCGGTGGCACCGATGCCGACGGTGACAGTGTAGACGATGCGTTTGGTGCAGCCAATAAACTGGATTCAGACGGCGACGGTACACCGGATGCGCTGGATGTGGACAGTGATGACGACGGTATACCTGATGCCATCGAAGGCATCGTAGATACAGACGCTGATGGTATCCCAGAATATCTGGACACCGATTCAGATAACGACGGTATTCCTGACAACGTAGAAGCCCAAGTTAGTGGTGTCGACTCAGACGGTGATGGCATAGATGACATTTATGATGTTGATGCCACCGGCGGCAGCGATCTGGACGGCGACGGTGTCGATGACGCAATAGAAGCGATAGGTACCATCGACAGTGACGGCGACGGCACCCCGGATGCTCTGGAGCAGGATTCAGATAACGACGGCATCCCTGATTCAGTCGAAGCCGGTCCTAACCCGTCAACGCCTGTAGATACAGATGGTGACGGCATCCTTGATTACCTTGATGGTGATTCTGATAACGACGGTCTGTTGGACGGTCAGGAAGCTGGCTCTACCGGTGCACCTGTGGACACAGATGTTGATGGTATCCCTGACAATCTGGATGTCGATTCAGATGGCGACGGTATCCCTGATGCAATCGAAGGCAACATAGACAGTGATGGTGATGGTACACCGGATAATCTGGATATAGATTCAGATAACGATGGTATTTCTGATACAGAAGAAGCCATGGTCACAGGTACAGACATCGATGGAGATGGTATCGATGATCTCTATGATGTTGATGTGACTGGTGGAACAGACGCTGATGGTGACGGCGTAGATGACACACTTGAGTCAGATGAAACCTTTGATTTTGATGGAGACGGTATCCCTGATGCGTTGGAGACTGACAGTGATGACGACGGTGTGCCCGATGCGATCGAAGGCACTGTTGATACAGATGGTGATGGCATCCCTGACTACCTGGATCTGGATTCAGACAACGATGGAATTCCAGACGGCGTAGAGGCGCAGGTATCCGAAGTCGATACCGACAGTGACGGCATTGATGATCTATACGATGTAGATGTCACAGGTGGAGTCGATGCAGATAGAGACGGTGTCGATGATGCAATAGAAGCTTCAGGTACTGTTGATACAGACGGTGATGGCACGCTGGATATGCATGACGTTGACTCTGATAACGACGACATACCTGATTCTATCGAAGGCACAGTAGATACAGACGGTGATGGTATGCCGGATTACCTTGATGCAGATTCAGATGACGATGGTATTCCTGATGCGGTTGAAGGTGTTGTTGATACCGATGGTGACAGAACACCGGATTATCTGGATGCAGACAGTGATAATGACGGTGTGCCTGATGCAATCGAAGGTGGTGGTGATACCGACGGTGATGGCATTCCTGATTATTTCGATACTGATTCAGACAATGACGGGATCACAGATACCGTAGAGGCACAGGTCAGCGGTGTAGATAGTGATGGCGATGGCATTGATGATTTGTATGATGTCGACGTAGTTGGTGCCAATGGAGGGTCGGGAATCGATGCTGATGGTGATGGTGTTGATGATGCGATCGAAGCGACCGGCACAGTTGACTCAGACGGTGACGGTACTCCGGATATGCTGGACGTTGATTCAGATAACGATGGTATTCCTGATACTTTAGAACCGGGTGACACAGACGGTGATGGTATCCCTGATTACCTGGATGCCGATTCTGATAATGATGGCATCGACGATGGTGTAGAAGCGCAGATTGCGAATGTTGACACAGACGGTGATGGTATCCGTGACGGGTATGATGTTGATGCAACAGGCGGTGTCGATGCTGATGGTGACGGTGTTGATGATGCGTTCGGCGCATCGAACACACTGGATACCGATGGTGACGGCACACCGGACAAAATGGATCTGGATAGCGATAACGATGGCATCCCGGATGCGATCGAAGGTATTGCGGATACAGATGGTGACGGCATTCCTGACTATCTTGATACAGATTCAGACAATGACGGTATCCCTGATGGCGTTGAGGCACAGGTCACTGGTGTAGATACAGACGGTGACGGCATTGACGATCTCTATGATGTCGATGTGACTGGTGCCAATGGAGGATCAGGAATAGATGCAGACGGTGATGGTGTAGACGACGCGCTTGAGGCAAGTGATACGCTTGATACAGATGGCGATGGCATTGCTGATGCGGAAGATTTGGATTCAGATAGTGATGGTGTGCCAGATGCAATCGAAGGTGCCGTTGATACCGATAGTGATGGTGTGCCTGACTTCCTGGATACTGACTCAGACAATGATGGTATCCCTGA
Source organism: uncultured Granulosicoccaceae bacterium (assembly GCA_938020525.1). GTDB lineage: Bacteria > Pseudomonadota > Gammaproteobacteria > Granulosicoccales > Granulosicoccaceae. The sequence goes on from CALIHW010000022.1 coordinate 4,233, forward strand.
TGATGTAGAAGCACAGATTACCGGCGTTGATACGGACGGTGATGGCATTGACGATCTCTATGATGTTGATGCCTCTCCAAGCAAACCGGCGGGCGGCGTTGATGCAGACGGTGACGGTGTAGATGATGCCTTTGAAGCTTCTGGCACACTGGATACCGATGGCGACGGCATCCCCGATGCAGAAGAGTCAGACTCTGATGGTGATGGAATCCCTGATGCAATCGAAGGCAATGTAGATACAGACGGTGATGGCATTCCGGATTACCTCGATACGGATTCAGATAACGACGGCATAGATGATTCGGTTGAAGCGCAACTTAGTACCACTGGTGCGGCAACAGATACAGATGGCGACGGCATCCTTGATGAGTTTGATGTTGACCCCTCGCCGAGTAAACCGGAGGGTGGCGTTGATGCAGATGGCGACGGGGTTGATGATGCAGCAGAAGACAGTGGCACAGTAGACACAGATGGTGATGGTATCCCGGATAATCTGGATGATGACGCAGATGGTGATGCTGTACCTGACGCAATCGAAGGTAATGTGGATACTGATGGCGATGATGTACCGGATTACTTGGATACCGATTCAGATAACGATGGCATTCCTGATAACACAGAAGCACAAGTCACAGGTATCGATACAGACGCTGATGGGATTGATGATGCGTTTGATGTGGAAGCCACCGGTGGTGCTGATCTTGATGGTGACGGTGTTGATGATGCGATAGAAGCCACCGGTACGTTAGACACCGACGGTGATGGCACACCGAATGTGCTTGATCTGGACAGTGATCGCGACGGCATTCCGGATACGCTGGAGCCAGGCGATACCGATGGTGATGGTATTCCCAACTACCTGGATACAGACAGTGATAACGATGGTATTGCAGATGGTGTAGAAGCGCAGATCACCGGTGAAGATATCGATGGTGATGGTATAGATGATCTGTATGATGTCGATGTCACGGTAGGTACAGATGTGAATGGTAACGGTGTGGATGATGCGTTGGGTGCTTCGGATACGCTGGACTCCGATGGTGACGGTATACCGGACGCTTTGGATCTAGACAGTGATAACGACGGCATCCCCGATGCTATAGAGGGCGTTGCTGACACTGATGCTGATGGTATCTCTGACTTTCTGGATATCGATTCAGACAACGATGGTATTTCTGACAGTGTAGAAGCGCAGGTTAGTGGAAGCGATGCTGATGGCGACGGCATTGATGACTTATATGATGTTGATGCAACCGGTGGAAGTGACCTCGACGATGATGGTGTAGACGATACGATAGAAGCATTGGGTACATCCGATACCGACGGCGATGGTATACCCGATGCGTTGGAGCAGGACTCTGACAACGACGGTATCCCTGACTCGATTGAAGCCGGTACAGATCCGACTAACCCGGTAGACACAGACGGTGATGGTATGCAGGATTACCTGGATGCTGACTCTGACAATGATGGTCTGCTGGATACTCAGGAGGGCACAGTTGACAGTGATGCCGACGGTATCCCGGACAATCTTGATGTCGATTCCGATGCAGATGGTATCCCGGATGCAATCGAAGGCAACATCGACAGCGATGGTGACGGCGCACTGGATTATTTGGACCTTGATTCAGATAATGATGGTATTCCTGATACAGAAGAAGCCATGGTCACTGGCACAGACACGGATGGAGATGGTATCGATGATCTCTATGATGTTGATGTTACCGGTGGCACAGACGCTGATGGTGATGGTGTAGATGACACACTTGAATCAGATGAAACCTTTGATTTTGATGGAGACGGCATTCCGGATGCACTGGAAACAGACAGTGATAACGACGGCGTGCCTGATGCAATCGAAGGTACGTTTGATACAGACGGAGATGGCATTTCTGACTATCTGGATCTTGATTCAGACAACGACAGTATCCCCGACAGTGTGGAAGCGCAGGTCAGCGGTGTAGATACCGACGGTGACGGTATTGATGATCTGTACGACGTAGATGTCACTGGTGGAATCGATGCCGACGGCGACGGTGTTGATGACGCAATTGAAGCGGCAGGTACTGTTGATACAGACGGTGATGGCACATCAGATATAAACGATGCTGACTCGGACAACGACGGTATTCCGGACTTTGTAGAGGGCGCGTTAGATACTGACGGCGATGACGTGCCGGATTATCTGGATGAAGATTCAGATAGTGATGGCATTCCTGATTCAGCAGAAGGTGTGGTAGACACAGACGGTGACGGCACGCCAGACTACCTTGATGAAGACAGTGACAACGACGGCATCCTTGATGCGGTTGAAGGCAATGTTGATACAAATAGTGATGGCACACCGGATTATTTGAATGTTGATTCAGATGCCGACGGTATCCCAGATGCGATCGAAGCCGGCTCAAGTGGAATACCGGTTGATACAGATGGCGATGGTACGCCTGATTATCTTGATAGTGATTCTGATAACGACGGTATCCCTGATACAGATGAAACTCAGGCAAGCGGCCTGGACTCAGACGGTGACGGTATTGATGATCTGTACGATATTGATCAGACCGGTGGTACAGATGCAGACGGTGACGGTGTTGATGATGCACTTGAAACCTTGCTCGATACAGATGGTGACGGTATATCGGACGCGCTGGATGCAGATTCAGACGGCGACCGTATCCCTGATGCAATCGAAGGCAACGTTGATACTGATGGCGACGGTAATCCTGACTATTTAGATGTAGACAGTGATAACGACGGTATCGTCGATATTGAAGAAGCTATGTTGAGTACCAATGGACCGGGAATAGATTCAGATGATGATGGTATCGATGATCTGTTTGATGTTGATGTGACTGGTGGAATCGATGCCGACCGTGACGGTGTGGATGACGCATTAGAAGAGACCGGTACAGTAGACACGGACGGAGACAGTATCCCTGATGCAATGGATGTTGATTCAGATGGTGATGGTATCCCGGATACGATTGAAGGCAATGGTGACACTGACGCCGATGTTATCCCGGACTACTTAGATGCAGACAGTGATAACGACGGTATTCCAGACGCTGTAGAAGCACCAATCTCGGGTGTTGATACGGACGTTGATGGTATTGACGATATCTATGATGTGGACTCCACCGGCGGAGTCGATGCTAACAGCGACGGTATTGATGATGCGATTGCAGTACTCGATACAGACGGTGATGGCACACCAGACTTTCTGGAAGAAGATTCTGATAACGACGACATCTCAGACTCTGTAGAAGGCACTACTGATACAGACGGTGACGGCATCCTTGATTATCTTGATCCAGATTCGGATGGTGATGGTATCCCCGATTCTCTAGAAGCTGGTACTGATCCAACTATACCGGTAGATACAGATGGCGATGATATACCGGACTTCCTTGAACAGGACTCTGATAACGATGGTATTCCTGATGGTGTAGAAGCGGGTGCGCTTTTCCAAAACGGTCAGGCTGCGTCACCTGTAGACACAGATGGTGATGGTGCACCGGACTTCCTGGAAGATGATTCAGACAATGACGGCATTCCAGACTCTGTGGAGGGTGCCACTGATACAGATGGTGATGCTATCCCTGATTATTTTGATGGAGATTCGGATGGTGACGGTATACCGGATGATGTCGAAGGAACCACAGATACCGATGCTGATGGTTTAGCGGATTATCTTGATGGAGATGCTGATGGTGACGGGATACCGGATGATGTAGAAGCCGGAACCGATCCTGCCACTCCGGTAGATACAGATGCGGATGGCACGGCAGATTTTCTTGAGGGAGATTCAGATGGTGACGGTATAGCGGATGATATAGAGGCTGGTGCGGATCCGACAACGCCGGTAGACACTGACGCTGATGGTACGCCTGATTATCTTGAGTCAGACTCTGATAACGATGGTATTGCTGATAGTGTTGAAGGCACCGGGGATACCGACGCTGATGGTATACCCGATTATCTCGATGTTGATTCTGATGATGACGGGATTCCAGATAGCATTGAATCAGCGATGGATGAAGATAGTGATGGAAGCCCGAACTATGTCGATCTTGACTCTGACGAAGACGGTTTACCAGACACGTTCGAAGCTGGCAGTGATCCCGCTGCACCCATAGATTCAGATGATGATGGTACAGCTGACTATGTCGATGTCGATTCAGATGATGATGCACTTCTTGATACAATTGAAGGTGTAGCAGATACCGATGGTGATGGCGTGTCAGACTATCTCGATCAGGATTCGGATGATGATGGTATCCCTGATAGTGTCGAAGGTGAGTTTGAAGGTGTTGTTCCGGCTGACAGAGACGGCGACTCAATCTTCGACTACATCGATATTGACGCAGATAATGACGGTATCAGTGACGCGCTTGAAGGCAAGTTGGATACTGACTCAGATGGCGTAGAGGACTTCCGTGATCTCGATGTCGACAACGATGGTATCTTTGACATCATCGAAGCGCGCATCGGATTGGTTGAAGTCAATCAGCTTGATACTGATCGCGATGGTGTCATCGACTTCGGCAATCCGTACGGGCAAAACGGTATGGCAGATGTGGTAGAGACTGCGCCTGATTCCGGTATGGAGAACTATACACTGCCAGACATTGATGGTGATGGCGTCAGAGACTTTCGCGATGGCGATTCAGATAATGATGGATTGCTCGACACCACAGAATCTGATCATCCGGATGAAAACTATGATGGATTGATTGATACAAGCCAGCAAGAAGTAGCATTGTCCTCACGTCGAACAGTTCTTGCCGAGAATGGTCTTGCCGATGGCGCGGGTCTTATACCTCGTAACACCGATGGTGACGGTTTGGCGGACTTTCGTGATCTCGATAGTGATAATGATGGCGTGCTGGATGTTGTTGAATCCTTCGGCGGTGAAGTGGACGTTGATCGAGACGGTATTTTTGATGACTTTATCGATAATGACAGCAATGGTATCGACGACTCGCTGGAGCTATTACCGATGGTGCCTGCTGATACTGATGGTGATGGTTTAAGTGATTCAAGCGAAGTTGACTCTGATGGTGATGGCCTGAGTGATTTAGTTGAATCCGGCGGTATTGATATCAATGGGGATGGCCTGCTTGATGATTTCAATGACGCTGATGGTGATGGTGTAGACGATGTGATTGCTCAGATTCCGGCTCTTCTGGTCGATTCGGACACTGATGGCATACCCGACTTTCAGGATTCTGATTCCGATAATGATGGTGTTAGTGATCTGAATGAAGCGGGTGCTATTGATGCAGACGGTGACGGCATTGCTGACGAACTGTTAGTGGAAGCGGCGCTGCCTGACGTTGATGGTGACGGTATTCCTGATTACCTGGAACCAAACGGGCAGGATCCGGCTGACCCGGTGCCGGTTGATTCCGGCCTACTGGCGGGTGCAGTTAATGGCTCTGTCAAAACTGGTCTTGAAGGTAGTGGTTGTGCAATCAGTCCGATGTTACTTGCAACAGGAGAGGAACCGAGAAAGGTAGATCCTCTGTTGCCAGTGATAAGTTTACTCGCACTGATGGGGTTGGTAGTACGTCGGTGCACGAAGGTTGCGAAAAAGCGTGCAGGTAAAGCAGCGAGTGTTGCAACCGTTGCCATCGCTTCTTTGTACCTTGGGGGTTGTACTTCATTCGATAGCAGGTCGCAGGCTGGGACTGGTCTATGGTTGAGTGATGAGCCCAGCTACAGCGATGATGAAGTCGGCCGTGACTATGTAGACAAACTGTCAATGGGTCTTTATGCAGTTGCGGGCATAGGTCCGAGCCGCTTGGAGCCTGATACCAGTGAAATAGCAGGCTGGGATCCGAACGACCGTGTAGAGCCTGCAGGGCAGATAACCATAGGTGCAGACCTGACCAGGCACTTTTCATTAGAGGCGCATTCTGCAGACTTAGGCAGCGCCGGTTTATCTGCACCGGCAATCGGGGAAGAAGGTCGGATCAACTACCACATCGATGGTGTCAGTGCGCTGTTGTATGCCGGTGGTAATCGGCATCGCTTTAGAAGGCAGGGTCTAACCGCCTTCGGTCGTGTCGGCATAGGTTCACTTGAAAATACTCCAGTAGGTGACGTGCCTTTTGAAAAAATCAACGGCACGCACTTGCTGCTGGGCGCCGGGGTAGAGTACATGTTGCCTATCGGTGTCGGGTTACGACTCGAAGGAGTGTCTTTCGATGAGGATGTGCAATACGCACAGCTGGGTTTGATGTACCGCACAGGTCGTAAGCAAGAGATAGCGAAACCAAAGCTGGCGCAAGCGAAAGTGCAGGAACCGGTTGTTGCAGCGGCAGTAGCACCACCAACCGTTAACCCGGTGCCAGCACCTGTGGTGAATCACTGTGCCGGTCTTGACGGTGTATTGGAAGGAGTGAATTTCCATACCGATTCAGCTGAGCTCACAGCAACATCAAGGGACATTCTCGATGACATTTCTTCCAGGTTGAGTACCTGTGAAGAAATACAGATGGAAATATCAGCACACACTGATAGTGTCGGTGCTGAGAGTTACAATCAGAGCTTGTCTGAAAGGCGTGCAAGATCAGTTGCTAAATATTTGAACTCCACAAGTGTATCGCTCGGCAGGCTGACCGCTACAGCTTTCGGGGAAAGCCGACCGATTGATACCAATGCTACTAAAGAAGGCAGGGCTCGCAATCGACGTGTAGAGTTATATGTTAGGTAGGCGAGTCGCTATGGATTAGTCAGCACTTTAAAGCCTGCTTTTGCGGGCTTTTTTATTTGTGTGATTCACCTTATCGCTGCAGACCGTTCCTTAATATAATTTAAAGCTTAGCAAGCTTGCCTTTCTCTGCCTTACCCGTTGGGGTTTTCGGTATTTCATCCAACAACACCATTTGAGCAGGCACCATATGCCGGGCCATGCTGTTTTTACAGTGTTGCTGCAGAGTATTGAGATCTATGGTTTTTTGAGGTTTGCAAACAACAAAGGCTTTGATCTCTTCCTCGCCAAGCTCGCTTGGTGCGCCAATAACCGCGCAGTCTTGAATATCTGCGTGAGTAAGAATGCCTTCTTCAACTTCGAAGCCGGATACCATCTCGCCTTTCACTCGGATACGTTCAGCTTTGCGGCAGATAAAATAAAATAAACCATCGGCGTCTACCTTTGCAATATCACCTGTGTGGAACCATAAGTTACGACGAGTCTTGAGGGTTTCTTCAGGCATGCCGAAGTACTCATCGGAAATAATGCCTGGTTCTTTCGGTCTTATCAGCATTTCTCCTGCTGTGCCTGCAGGTAATGGAATGTCATGCTCGTCAACAATGGCGACTTCAAATTCTGGAAGTATTAGTCCACCTGGATGATCCCATTGCGGTATGACAATCCAGCCACCGTCTGTTGAGCCATAACCACCACCCGGAATCAGATGCGTATTAAAACGTTGATCAAAGTCAGCCTTCGGGACGGGTGCCGGTGTTGCCCAGCATCTTGAGAGATGATGCTGCTTTTCTTCCGGTATCGATGGTGCTGCCCAGAGCAACTGTTGTACGGAACCGAGCATCATAAACCAGGTGGCGTTGTATTTCTTAACTTCATGCCAGAAGTTTGAAACACTAAAGCCATCACGGAGGATGACTTTTCCACCGGTGATCATCGTTGACAAAATATCGTAATACGCAGAACCAATGTGTGACAAGGGGTAGGGGGAGTAGATAACATCATCAGGTGTAACTCTGAATGGTGGTATGACATTCAATGCGGTTCTGATTGCATATTTATGCGATAGAACACAACCTTTGGATACTCCAGTTGTACCGGAGGTAAACATTATTGAAGCTGTTGATAACTCGTGTGAGTTGTGGTCAATATGACTGGTGTCATCTGACAGTATTGATTCAAACTGGATGATTTCTAATTCAGGAAATAGTTCCTGCGCCCGAGCTGCTCCGTCGATGACTATAAGAGTGGTTAGCGAGTCGAGTTCATTGATGATTGCTTGTAGTGCTTCAAAATGCGCAGCCGAGGTAATTAGGACTGGCGTCTCTGTGAGTGAAATCGTTCTTGCGAGTGATATGCCGCGAAATGTCCGGTTTATAGAGACTTCTATTGACCCGAGTTTCTTTAGAGCATAGGTGCAGGCTAAGTAGCTTGCACTGTTCTCGAGCATAATTGCCATGTGAGATGGCAACTGCCCAAGAGTATCCTGTAATCCGTGTGCAATGCGATTGGTAAATTGTTCAAACTCAGCGTAAGTCCATGTTTCATCGGTGGGTGCAATAGTCAGAAAGGTTCGATCTGCATACTTCTCTGAGCAGCTGTGTAAGAGTTCTCCAAGTGTGCTGGGTTCTTTCATAGCGAGTCTGCTTTTTTGTGTCATCTGCGTGATGGTATTTTTGAAGTGTAGATAACCGATTCACCAGATGGAATAGCTGAATGCGTACTTTCTATAAGGGTATCTTCATAAAAACAACGATCGCGCAGCGAGGTCCGGGTTGATACACTCGTCAAAACAAATACACATCCTGGCTGTGCTGCTATCAAACACCATCCGACAAAGAGCTCCGCAGATACCATTGTGATCGGTGGTGGACTGGTTGGTGCCACGCTTGCAATAGGGCTCGCGCGTGCGTCCCACAAGGTCAGGGTGCTCGATGGCGGTGACACGGACTTTCGATCTTCGCGGGGTAACTTTGGTTTAGTCTGGGTGCAGGGAAAAGGAGCTCACTCAGCGCCATATGCTCAATGGACTGGCAGTGCATCCAGGGCATGGCCTGAATTTGCTGCAGAGTTACTCGATGCCACAGGTGTTGATGTGCAGTTGCAGCAGACCGGTGGTATTGACTATTGCCTGACGGAGTCGGAGTTTAAAAGCCAGGCAGATAAGATGCAGCGGGTACAGGATCAAACTGATGGCATGTTTGAGTATCAAATGCTCGACAATAAAGAGGTGCGGGAACTGATGCCACAGATTTCTAAAGCAGTAGTAGGTGCGTCCTATTCTCCCCAGGACGGACATGTTAATCCGTTAAAGCTTTTAAAAGCACTGCATACACAAATGCAGAAGCTTGGTTGTGAGTATTTACCCAACCAGCCTGTGATCGACATAGAGGCTCGCAACAGTGGCTTTAAAGTCATAACCCGTGACGGGGAGTTTTATTGTGAAAAACTGGTGTTAGCCAGCGGACTTACAAATACAGAACTTGCCAGAAAAGTTGGCATGTCTGTGCCGTTGAAACCAAACCAGGGTCAACTACTGATCACCGAGCGGTTTGAGCCTTTTTTGAAAATACCGAGTATTCACATTCGACAGACCGATGAAGGTACGCTGCAAATCGGGGATTCGTCTGCAGACATTGGTTATGATGATTCAACCTCTTTGCAGGTGCTTGCAATGATCGCGAACAGATTACTAAAAATATTCCCGCATTTGATCAATGTAAACGTGCTGCGTTCGTGGTCTGCTTTAAGAGTTCTGACACCCGACGGATTGCCAGTCTATGAGCAATCTGAACTGTGGCCTAATGCCTATGCGGTTAATTGCCATAGTGGTGTGACACTGGCGGCTCAACATGCCACTGTTCTAAGTCAGTGGATCGCAGGGGAATCTGTTGATAACTATCAGGGAATCATTAATGAATTTTCCGCAGACAGATTTACCGATGTTTAAAACTGCAAGTGATGTTGAGAAGATCGAAATAGCTGTCGATGGCAAGAGTACTATGGTGCCAAAGAATGTGAGTGTTGCTGCTGCATTATTGCTCGCGGAGGCGATACCGTTTCGATATTCAAAGGTAGATCAATCTCCGCGTGCACCTTATTGTCTGATGGGAGTCTGTGCGGAATGCCTGGTTACAATAAATGATGAACCTGGTCAGTTTGCCTGTCAGACAAATGTGCAGCCCGGTATGCGTATCAATAGAAGCTAGCCCGGTTTATTCATGAAATGACGGCATCCCGCTTGATCCTTGATTCCACAGCGAATTTTTTCTCTTGCAAAAATCAGTAAGCCAAGTAAATGAAAACATGGAACGCGAGAAGAAAATACCCTGTGAAACCAATGCTCAGCGCGCTATGCTCGCCATTTCACGAATAAACCGGGCTAGCCCAAGATGGTGATCCGCAATGAGAAGTGGCTTATTGGATTGGCAGTACCGCCGCGAAGAATTGAAAGCATCGTTTGCATTTGAAGTAGAGCAAGTTCTACTGCATGCTCGCAGGTTGATTGCGAATGCATACTGATATTGCGCAGAAGTACGATGTTGTGGTGGTTGGAGCTGGTCCTGCCGGAATGACCGCGGCGATTACGTTAAGTGAATATGGCTTACGCGTGGCGGTATTCGATGAGCAGGCTCAACCGGGCGGGCAAGTGTACCGTAATGTCGAGTCAGCTGATGAGCTGTTTGCAAAGGTATTGGTAACTGACCCGCTTAGTCGTGCCACAGTAAAGCAAGGTCATGAACTGGTTAAGCGCTTTCTGGCTGCAGACATCAACTATTTTCCACAAAGCCTGATATGGAACATTGAGAGTCCAGCTGTGATTGCAGTTAAGTGGAATGGACGCGTATATCAAACAGCTGCTTGCCATGTAGTAATCGCGACCGGTGCACAAGAGCGGCCGGTGCCGTTTGAAGGGTGGCAATTGCCTGGTGTGATGGGGGTAGGGGCCGCACAGATCATGTTAAAAGGCGTAGGTGCATTGCCGAAGTCAGAACCTGTGTTGTGTGGCTCCGGTCCATTGCTTTATTTGTATGGTGCACAGCTAATAGCTGGTGGCTCGCGACCTGCCGCTATTCTGGATACCGCATCGCCTGATGCCACAATCCGCTCGTTAAGACATTTGCCAGCAGCATTTAAGGCGATTAAATACCTAAAAGAAGGAGTGCGGCTTCTAAGATCAATTAGTGCTGCTGATGTTCCACATTTCAAGCATGTGACTGATGTGAAAGCATCGGGCAACTCAAAGCTTGAGCGCGTTGAATTTACCACCAAAGGTACAACTAAAAGCATAGATTCCGATCTGCTGCTAATTCACCATGGTGTGATTCCGGAGCTGCAGTTATTACGTGCCGCTGGAGTCGATTGCTACTGGAGTGACAGTGGTCAATGTTGGCATCCTTTACTTGATGAATGGGGTGCGAGTAGCACTGAAGATATTTTTGTTTGCGGTGATGGTGCCGGTATTAACGGTGCTTCAGGGGCGGAACATTCAGCCTTACTTGCCAGTATCGAAATTCTATATCGTGCAGGTGTTGTCAACGAAACACAGAGGAGCAAACTTGCTGCAGGCCCTCGGCAACAGAGTAATAAAGATAAGTCTATAAGGCCTTTTCTTGAGGCAAAGTACAGAGTGCCCGAAAATCTTCTGCATCCCTCGGGTAACACGCTGGTTTGCCGGTGTGAAAGCGTGACTGCAGATCAAATTGCGGAAGCAGTGGCTCAAGGATGTCGCGGCCCGAATCAGGTCAAAGCCTTCACGCGCTGTGGTATGGGTGCGTGTCAGGGGCGTATGTGCGGGCCTGCTGTCGAGGCAATAATTGCCAGTGCGACCGGTATTTCCCGTGCTGAGGTTGGGCACTTCAGGGCGCGTCCTCCGGTACGGCCGGTATCACTCGGAGCGATTGCCGCACTTGATCAGATGTAGATAGTTTTCTACCTGCGACAATTGTTTAGTTAGCCCGATAGCAGGCATTGTCGCTCGCTTGTTTGGATATCGCAAAACTGTGGAACAGGTCTTTAAATCAGGCCGCATTTCCGGGATTTACGTATCTTCACGGAATATGAAAAGAGGGACATTCAAGCACCACTAGCGTATCCTTTGCAGGCGATGCACCGGCCGATTGGCTGTGCAACAGACAATCTTTTTGACGGAGAATTCGATGAACAAAATAATTACAGGCGTGGCCTTGGGTGCAATGCTTGGCGCGGGCTCAAGCTTCGCCGCTGACGTAAGAATAGGTACTGAGGGTGCGTATGCACCATGGAACTTCCTTGATGACAGCGGCAAGCTGGCAGGTTTTGAAATAGAACTTGGCAATGAGCTTTGCAAGCGTGCAGAGCTTGAGTGCGAGTTTGTTGTCAATGAGTGGGATTCAATCATTCCGAATCTGCAGGCTGGTAACTATGACGTTATCATGGCTGGTATGTCTGTTACTGAAGAGCGTATGGAAACAATCGACTTCAGTGCTGAGTACTACCCGCCGGATCCTTCAAAGTTCGCAGGCTCGCCCGATGCTGAAATCGACTGGGAAAACCCGCAAGGTCTTAAGATCGGTGCACAGGGTGCAACCATTCAGGCGGCTTACATTGAACAGAACATGAGTGAAGGTAACGACATTCTTACCTATGAAACTCCTGATCAGTCGGTTGCTGATTTGATGGCTGGTAACATTGACGTATTGCTTGCTGATGACACTTTCCTTTCGGCTGTTGTCGAAGGCAGTGGTGGCGCAGTAGCATTCGTTGGTCCTGAAGTGTCAATTGGTGGTGGTGTTGCCATGGGCATGCGTAAAGGTGAAGCTGAGCTTGCTAAAAAGATGGACACTGCGCTTGAAGAGCTAAAAGCAGACGGTACTGTCGATAAGCTGATCATGGAATTTTTCGAAACCGGTCCTTTTTACGGCGAGTAATTCTAAAACACTGGTTGTCCTGAAGCTGTGGTAAGGCAACTGTGGTAAGTATTTAAAAGCCGGGGAGCATTGCTCTCCGGCTTTTTTTATTTGTTATCGGTAGTAACAATTCTGTCGAACTATGGCGTATGCCAGCTTCATCGACACCCTCCCATTGGGAGGGTCGGACGCGGTAGCGGCCGGGGAGGGGCTTTGTACTTGCACTGACGGTGGTTATACCCGAAACATCGATCCCTCTTGCAAAGCAAACAACGCTTTGTATTCTCCCGGAGGGAGAATGGCTGAACGTGGTTTCTGTTTAGTTGCATACACCCACTAAAGACACCCTCCTGTTGGGAGGGTCGGACGCGGTAGCGGCCGGGGAGGGGTTTGTACTTGCACTGACGGTGGTTATACCCGAAACATCGATCCCTCTTGCAAAGCAAACAACGCTTTGTATTCTCCCGAAGGGAGAATGGCTGATCGGGGTTTTGATTAAAATCAATATAACGAGCTAACTGTAGACAACCGCCCTCACACAACTTAACAGAACAAGTTGCTCCGGTAAGAATGTTCGAACCCCTGTACAACATTGAATCGCAATATTGAACTGCCTTTATCTTCGGTCAATGATAGTATCTGTCGATGCTTGAAACTCTCGCAAACTGGGTCTCTCTGAATATCTCCGAAGAGGCAGGAACCTGGTTTCAATACTTCACCAATGGTAAACACCTCGCCTGGTATGCGAGTGTCCGGTTTACTTTGCTCGCAGCTGTATTCGGCGCCATGTTAGCCGTGTTGTTTGGCGTTCTAGGTGCTGCGGCCAGGCGGTCTGGCTTTGCACCGTTAAGATGGCTGGGGTTAGCCTATACCACGATGGTACGTGGTATACCCGATGTACTGTTTATCCTGTTCTTTCCTTTGGCGTTTGAACAGCTGGTCGAGTTTGTGTTGTCCCGCAGTGTGTGCTCAGCAGAAGAGCTGGCAAGCGGCGCATGGCCACCTTGCGATGCGGCGCAGTGGTATTTATCGACTACTGAATATTTAATCATGGCCTGCGTGTCGCTTGGTCTTGTTTATGGAGCGTTTGCCGCCAATGTGGTGCACGGCGCGATGAACTCTGTACCAAAGGGTCAGCTGGAGTCGGCGCGGGCTTTTGGATTTTCTAACCGGCAGATATTCTGGAAGTTTCAGGTTCGGCAGATGTGGGTGTATGCCTTACCAGGCTTGTCTAATGTATGGATGTTACTGCTAAAGGCTACAAGCTTTCTTTCACTGTTGCAGATAGCAGACATTGTTCAATGGGCTGACAGACTTGGCGCACCTAACTATTTTGCCCGTGCTGGAATGGTGCACCCTGACTGGCGATGGAAGTACTACTTTGTCCTCTTTCTGTTCTACATTTTGCTGACCATCCTATCCGAACGCATATTTGAATGGTTGCAGCGAAGAGCCGGTCGCGGTATGGCATTGCACGGGGCAGACTAGATGGACTGGTTACTGAACAACGCAATAGTGCAGGACATCATCATCCTTGCGAAGCCTGCAACGTTTAATATCTACTTTGCACTGGCATCTATACCTATTGGCTTCCCGTTTGCCATCCTGCTGGCTGTGATGAAAAATAGTTCCAACGGAATTGTGTCCCGAATTGCACGTGTATATATCTATGCTTTCAGAGGGTCGCCGCTGTTCATCCAGTTCTTTATGTTCTACTCGGTAATGCTGGCGTTTAATTTGAGTCACTGGAAGCCGATGGGCATCGACCACATTGTTATGCATCCATTATTTATCGGTCCACTGGTTTTAATTCTTAATACCAGTGCCTATGCAGCTGAAATTTTCTACGGTGCACTGCAGTCGTTACCCAAAGGTCAAATGGAAGCAGCACAGGCATTTGGTATGAGTCGCTGGCAGGTTTTTAAATCAGTCACCTGGCCGAACATTCTGCGACTTGCCTGGCCCGCGTATACCAATGAAGTCGTGTTTTTATTTCATGCTACTGCGCTGGTTTACTTTACTTTGCCGGTGATTAACGAGCAAAAAGATCTGATGAACAAGGCGGGGGAGTTATTCGAACGTGACTACAACGTGTTCCTGCATTTTAGCGTGGCAGGTTTGTATTTTCTGGTGATTTCCATGGTGATATTTTATATCTCAGGCCTGATCTACAAGCGACTAATTGCACATCTGGATATCGGCGCTGATACTAAACTCAAGTTAAAGCCCAATTACATACGCTAGTTTATTCCATTTTTTGTGCACGTCGTAAATGATGCTTGAGTAGTTGGTATTGGTCTTCCAATTGATAAATTACTTCCATTTGTATATTTCAACGTTCAAAATAAAATTCTAAATGGCTTGTGCTTTCACGTAGGGTGATGGTATGGACGCTCCCTCCTTACCGGCATCACAATGTGCCAAAATGGTAGCGTGTTAACAAAACCATTTAACGGAGAAAGCGCCCATGAAACATCTTAAACTGATCGGTATCGATTTGGCAAAAAACA
>CALIHW010000023.1 GCA_938020525.1 uncultured Granulosicoccaceae bacterium
GGAGTTAAAGAAATACAATATGCTTCCGGCTTGATCATCTGATCTAGTCAAACAATCGAATCTCTTCATGTCATGGCTTTAATAGCCACGACACTTTTTCCTATTGTCTTTAGACTTCATCTCTTTCACAGTACGAAAATATAAGCGACAGTAAAACTGATGCATGGTCGCAGAAAGGCTTTTGCCTACTTTTCGCCATTTGAAAAGCAGGCCTGCGCAAAGAGCTTCTAGTGCAGATAGGCAAACATCTTTCTGCGATAGGCACCTACAGAAGGATCGTCACCCAGCATATCGAAAATAGACAACAGCGTCTTACGTGCACCATCATCACCAAACTCGCGGTCTCGCTGCATTAGTGTTAGCAATGTCGTCACTGCAGCGTCGGTGTCCCCACGTAGTGCCTGTTTGATGCCAAGCTTGTATGCCGCTTCGCTGTTTGTTTTGTCCTGTTCTACTGTGCTGGCAAGGCTCGCTTCATCTGTCGAAGTATCATCTGCGTCTGATAAGGTCAGCATGCCGCGCAGCATTCCGGCCTCGGTCTTTTTTGCATCTTCTTCGCTTAAAATAGACAGACATTGTCTTGCATCATCGTACTGGCCGCTGGCAACGCAAAGCTTGCCAAGTGCAATGGCTACATCACCGTTGGCCGGATCTTCTGCCTGTGCTTCGCGCAGTACAGTCATGGCTTGTTCTGTGTCTCCCTGTGCCTGTAGCTGACTGGCGAGATCAATCGGGCTGGCTGGCGGTGCTTCTTCTGCGGGTGGTGCTGCCTGTAGATGTTTATCCAGGAATGCCCGAACTTCAGTTTCGGGTAGAGCTCCAGCAAATTCATCCACTACTGCTCCCTGATGAATCAGTTTTACCGTCGGCAAACTCCGGATACCGAGTTGCTGTGCAATCTCCTGTTCTGCCTCTGTATCTATTTTGGCCAGTATAAAGGCACCCTGGTACTCATCCGCCAGTTTGGCGAGGATTGGCATCAGTGTCTGGCATGGCTGGCACCAGTCTGCCCAGAAGTCCACCAGCACTGGCGTCTGCATTGATCCGTGAAGAATCACGGTTTCAAAGTTTTCTTTCGTTACTTCAACAATATAAGGCGAGTCAGACATTCTTGGGTCCAGGAAAGTAATCAGATAGGAGTATTGTGAGGGAGTCGCCGCTATTATCAAGTTGCAATTAGCGCAGCGCGATTCTTTCTGACCCGCGTGTGCCGTTGAGGTACCATTCGTGCGCCTCCCGAAATCCAGAAAAAAAATACCTCATGGCAGCCAAATACGATGCAGCGTCGATTGAAGTACTGAGTGGCCTCGACCCGGTACGCAAGCGGCCGGGCATGTATACCGACACAACCCGTCCGAATCACCTCGCCCAGGAAGTGATCGACAACAGCGTCGATGAAGCGATTGCCGGCCACGCCAGCGAAATTTCTGTCACCGTTTACAAAGACGGCTCGCTCGAAGTGGTAGACAACGGCCGGGGTATGCCAGTTGATAAGCATCCTAAGCTCAAGCTTCCGGGTGTAGAAGTTATTCTCTGTACGCTACATGCAGGTGGTAAATTTTCCGATGCAGCCGGCTACCAGTTTTCAGGCGGCTTGCACGGGGTTGGGGTGTCAGTCGTTAATGCATTGTCGAAGAAGCTCGAAGTTAAAATTCGACGTAATGCCAAAGAGTACCTCGCGACTTTCAAGGGCGGCAACAAAGATAAACCGCTAAAAGCGGTTGGCAAGGTGGGTCAGCGCAATACCGGCACCACAATCCGTTTCTGGCCGGATAAAAAATATTTTGATAGTGAAAAGTTTTCACTATCAAAACTCAAACATGTGCTGCGCGCCAAGGCAGTACTTTGCAGTGGCTTGAAAGTTAAGCTTGCCGTTGAAGGTAGTAAAGAAAAGTTTGAATGGTGTTATCAGGATGGTCTTGAAGCTTATCTGCAGGAAGCGCTTGATGGTTATGTGCTGCTTCCGACAGCACCGTTTGTGGGGTCTCAGGAAACAAAAAATGAAGCTTGCCATTGGGCCTTTTTATGGATGCCAGAAGGTGGTGAGGCGGTACACGAAAGCTACGTTAATCTGGTGCCAACAGCCCAGGGCGGGACTCATGTAAATGGTTTGCGCACAGGTATCAGTGATGCGATAAGAGAATTCTGTGAGATAAGAAGCTTGTTACCACGCGGTGTAAAGCTCACACCGGAAGATACCTGGGAGCGGGTCAGCTTTGTATTGTCGGTAAAGCTTAATGATCCGCAGTTTATAGGCCAGACTAAAGAACGCTTATCTACTCGCGAATGTGCAGGTTTTGTAACGGCGTGTGTTAAAGATCAGTTTGTGCAATGGCTGAATCAGCATCCGGAAACCGGCGATCAGATAGCTCATCTCGCTATAGCTGCAGCTACGCAAAGAATGCGTGCAGGTAAAAAAGTCGTTCGTAAGAAAGTATCAGCAGGGCCTGCACTGCCCGGCAAACTCGCAGACTGTGTGTCGACAGATAACAATCACACAGAACTATTTTTAGTAGAGGGAGACTCCGCTGGAGGCTCTGCCAAGCAGGCGCGAGATCGTGAATATCAGGCTATCATGCCATTGCGAGGCAAGATTCTTAATACGTGGGAAGTTGGTATTGATCAGCTTCTAGGTTCACAGGAAGTGCATGATATCTCGATAGCAATCGGTATCGAGCCCGGCGCTGCTGACTTAAGCGGGTTGCGTTACGGAAAAATTTGTATTCTTGCTGATGCAGACTCTGATGGTCTGCACATAGCCACATTGTTATGTGCGCTGTTTGTAAAGCATTTTAGATTGCTGGTAGAAGCAAGGCATGTATATGTTGCTATGCCGCCACTCTTTAGAATAGATATTGGAAAGCAAAAATTCTATGCACTGGATGAAGCTGAAAAAGATCGCGAGCTTGCCCGCATTGAAAAAGAAAAAATAAAAGGCAAAGTCACGGTCACTCGATTTAAAGGGCTCGGTGAAATGAATCCTTTGCAGTTAAGAGAAACAAGCATGTTGCCCGACACACGCAGGCTTGTTTGTCTAACTATCGATGATGAAAAATCTACCCATAAGCTAATGGATATGTTGTTGGCGAAGAAAAGATCGAGTGATCGCAAGACATGGCTAGAGAGCAAGGGCGATCTGGCGGAAGTTCTAGGTTAGTTAGTTAGAGTTAAAGTGCCAGCAGCGTAGTGTTTAATACTTAAGCTTTAGCGATTGCGCCAACCAGGATCCTGCCGATCCAGCATTCTCAGGTACGCTGGCCATTCGGGTAACAGTACATCAGCGCCTCCCTGGGAAGCGCCGCTCTCAAATTGATCCCGGGTTTTAATCACAATTTCCGGTCTTGGACGTTTTAGTGTAGTGCCTCCGGCAGTGCTGGCTGCCATCGCTTTCAGCTGCACACCGGCACAGTCTTCAAAATGATATAGCCGGGTTATCGCATGGGCGATGCTTGGTCCACTGACAACAAGACCGTGGTTGTACAAAAGTAGTGTGTGATTCTTAGCGCCGAGGTCTGCTACAAGACGCTTACGCTCTTCAAGGTCAAGTGCGATACCCTCGAATTCATGTGTGCCGATCCTGTCGTGAAACATACAGCCCATTTGGGTTAGCGGAATAAATCCTTCCTCAAGGCAACAGATAGCGGTGGCATTCTGTGAATGCGTGTGAGCAATACAAGTGAGATCAGGCCGTGCTGCGTGGATTGCAGAGTGTATTGTGTAGCCGGCAATGTTAACCGGGTGCGGGCTGTTGTCTATTTTGTTACCGTCGATATCAATCTTCACCAGATTTGGCGGTGTGATCTCATCATAGGCGTGACCAAACGGGTTAATAAGTAAATGTTCGGTATCCGGGATTCTGGCGGTAATATGGTTGTATACCTGTGATGTCCAGCCGTGATAGTGGACTATCCGGTAAGCTGCAGCGAGATCTACCCGGGTTTGCCATTCAGCATCTGTGTATGTTCCACCTGTGTATGTTTCAGGTTTGCCTGAAGCCTGGAAGCTTTTATCTTCTGCCATAGAATTGCGTGAAATGTAGTTTGACTACAGAGATTACCCGATTCTCAGTATTACAAACAGTTCGATGATGACCGGGACGGAGTAAAGCCACTAATGCGAATAGCAATTCTGGGCGCGGGTGCTGTGGGATCGTGGTTTGGTGGATATCTTTCAGCCAATGGTCACGAGGTATTTCTGTTAACAACAAATCAAGCCCACATAAATGCAGTAACAGAGCGTGGCTTGCAATTGCGTGCGCAAAGCGGTGTTACTGTGGCAACTCCGCACATTTCGCAACCTGATGAATTCAGTGAGCCGGTAGAGCTGATTATTGCGCTGACAAAAACTTTTCAGCTTAGAGCGGCCCTCGCCAGGCTCTCAGATAACGTGCTGGCAGACACATCCGTTTTAAGTTTTCAGAATGGCTTGGGTAATGCTGAGGTCATTGCAGAAGCTGTTGGAATTGAAAATACCTGGATCGGCGTGACTATGCTACCGGTTGATAAAATCGCACCCGGTGTTGTTGAATGTATGGGGGCAGGAACTACCTGGTTTGGGCATGCCACCGGAGTGCATCTGCCAATGGCACGCACAATACAAGCGTTGTTTGCAGATACAGCGCTAAACGTTCAATACGATCAATTTATACAGAAAAGGGTCTGGGGAAAAGTCGCATTTAATGCAGGCATGAACGCGGTATGTGCTCTTGCCAATGGTACACCTGGAACCATTGCCAGCTACCCACCCGCGAAAGAACTTGTTATCTCTGCAGCAAAAGAAGTAGCTGAAGTAGCGGAGGCTTTTGGCGTTAACATCGAACTACAGTCGGTGATTGATACAATAAATTTTGCTTGTGAAAAACATGCTGATCACATCCCGTCAATGCGGCAGGATTTACTCGATGGCAAACCTACCGAGGTAGGTGCGATCAATGGTGCGATCGTGGAAAAAGCAAAGAAGGCAGGGATCCCTGTGCTGGTAAATGAAATGCTCGCTACCCTGATACTGCTTGCAGAACAATCTATGGCGAAATGAAGCTTGTGATTTGATGTAAGCGCGAGTAGGCAAAAAAAAGGCCGCTCTCGAGAGAGCGGCCTGGTAAGTTACAACGCGTAATTGCTACGCTTGAAGATCAAATCGATCCGCGTTCATTACTTTCGTCCATGCTACAACGAAGTCACGAACGAACTTTTCACCATTATCATCCTGTGCATAAACTTCTGCATAAGATCGCAGGATTGAGTTGGAGCCAAAAACAAGATCAGCGCTGGTAGCTGTCCATTTAACGGTTCCGCTTTTGCGGTCACGGATTTCAAAAGTGCCGTCAGATGCAGGTACCCAGCTGTTGTTCATGTCGGTCAGGTTAACGAAAAAGTCATTCGTTAATTGCCCTGGTCGATCAGTGAACACACCGTGCTTTGATCCACTGTGGTTAACATCCATAGCACGCATGCCACCCAGTAGCACTGTCATTTCAGCGGCCGTTATACCGAGCAACTGAGCTCGGTCAAGTAGCAGCTCTTCAGGCCCAACAGCATACTTTTCTTTTTCAAAGTTACGAAAGCCATCTGCCAGTGGTTCAAGTACCGAGAAGCTTTCTGCATCTGTCGTGGCATCGGTTGCGTCACCGCGTCCTGCAGCAAATGGAACATCTGCTTTGTACCCGGCAGCTTTAATTGACTGCTCAAGGCCGACGTTGCCCGCAAGAACAATCACATCAGCAATCGATGCACCGCAATCTGCGGCAATTGGCTCAAGTACACCAAGTACTTTTGCAAGGCGAGCAGGCTCGTTTGCAGCCCAGTCTTTTTGAGGTGCAAGACGAATGCGTGCACCGTTTGCGCCGCCACGTTTATCTGAGCCACGGTAAGTCCGTGCACTGTCCCAGGCGGTTGCAATCATTTCTGCGGGAGTCAGACTGCTATCTGCGATTTTCTTTTTAACCGCATTGACGTCATATGATGTAGAGCCAGCCGGGATGGGGTCTTGCCAGATAAGATCTTCGGAAGGTACATCAGGTCCGAGGTAGTTCGCTCTTGGCCCCATGTCGCGATGCGTTAGCTTGAACCACGCGCGTGCAAACGTATCTGCAAAGTAGTCGGGGTCTGCCATAAATTTCTGACAGATTTTGTTATAAACCGGGTCAACCTTCATAGCCATGTCGGCATCAGTCATCATCGGGTTGTGGCGAATAGATGAATCTGATGCATCAACCGGTTTTACGTCGTCCGGCATATCTACAGGTTCCCACTGGTTAGCTCCAGCGGGTGACTTGGTTAGCTGCCATTCATAGTTAAAGAGATAGTCGAAGTAGCCCATGTCCCACTTGGTCGGGTTTTGAGTCCATGCGCCTTCAATGCCTGAGGTAAATGCATTTGCGGCTTTTGAATCGTGCCCGGGGTTAGCCCAGCCAAAGCCTTGTGCTTCAACGCCCGCGGCCTCCGGCTCAACGCCGATTTTATCGGTAGCACCACGGCCGTGTGCCTTACCAACAGTGTGACCACCGCAGGTAAGTGCTGCAGTTTCTTCATCGTTCATTGCCATGCGAGAGAAAGTTTCTCTGACATGTAGTGCTGTACGTGCAGGATCAGGATTGCCGTTTACCCCTTCAGGGTTAACGTAGATCAGACCCATGTGTACAGCCGAAAGCGGGTTATACATGGTTGATGGCTTGTCGAGATCTTCGTAACGGTTGGCGCTATCTGCCAGCCACTCGTCTTCCATGCCCCAGTTGATGTCTGTTTCCGGGCCCCAGATATCAGCTCGACCAAAGCCAAAACCAAAGGTCTTTAAACCCATTGATTCATAGGCCATGTTGCCAGCCAGGATAATAAGATCAGCCCATGAAAGTGCATTGCCGTGTTTCTTTTTAACCGGCCAAAGCAGTCGACGTGCTTTATCAAGGCTTGCGTTATCCGGCCAGGAGTTAAGTGGGGCGAAACGAATATTGCCACTGCCTGCACCACCGCGGCCATCACCCATGCGATAGGAACCGGCGGAGTGCCACGCCAATCGAATCATCAAGCCACCGTAGTGACCCCAGTCTGCTGGCCACCAGTCCTGGCTGTCTGTCATCAGGGCTTTTACGTCGGACTTTACCGCTTCATAGTCGAGCGCTTTTGCAGCCGCGCGGTGATCGTAGTCCGGATCCATCGGACTCGTACGTGCACCGTGCTGATGCAGGATGTCCAAGTTTAAAGCGTTTGGCCACCACTTGGTGACTGGCTTGTCTAAAGTGGTGTTGCCACCGTGGGCGAAAGGGCAACCGCCCCCTACTGTGCCGTCCATATGTTTCTCCTTGCGAGTAATAGTTGGTGTGGTTTTTTGTTGTTAAAGCATTAGAACTGATGTTTCTTGCTGGTCTTCGAACTTATGGTTTGATGGTATCTCTGATTCTCCCGGTATAGACAGTGTTTTTTTAAGGCAGTGTTTCTACAGGCTTCGGTAACAAGTTTATTGCTGTCACTATTGCTGGCATGCAGGGCAAATGCCCCAGTAAATAACTTCTGCTTCATCGATCAAATAGCCATGGTCTGATTTTGCGGTAAGACACGGAGCCTCACCAACGGCGCAGTCAATATCAATCAGGGATTCGCATTTACGGCAAGCCAGGTGATGGTGGTTGTCGACACGATGTTCGTACCGAGCTGGCGAGCCTGCCGGTTGAATACGCCGTATCAGGCCGTTTTCAGACATGGTGTTCAAAGCGTCGTATACCGCCTGGCGCGAGATAACGCCGAGATCCTCGCGGACTGTTTGGCAGATTTCATCTGCCATTGCGTGAGGCGAGGTCTGCACAGCGCGGTAAACCGCAAGGCGCTGTGCAGTGACCTGCATACCTGCTGATTTGAGCGCAGCCGATACATCTGATTGGCTCTGATGTGATTTATCCATAAAACGAGTATGCATCCAATTATGGACTGAGTCAATAATTGGTTAGAGCAGTAGATTGGTCATTCCGATCACGCGGGATTGGCTGTTCAGCTCAAACTGGCTGACCCTCTGGCATTGTGGATCTGCCCTTGGAGGCTGTCGCCAAAGCATTTATGAAATCCTGTTCGACTATATTTTATACACGTGCCCAAAGCCAAGTCACTCTCCCTATGGGAGAGTCCAATGCGTTGTTTGCATTGGGAGAGGGATAGTTTTGGCAATAAATTCAAAGTTTAAGCCCGAAGTCTTATTGAATATCTAACCAGACACACCCTTCGTCCGGCGCAAACTGCACGCTGGATTCTCCCTGGGGAGAATGATAAAAGCGGCACTGGTTAAGGTCATGTGATAGTCACTAAAACCTTTGACGACAGCCTCCCTTGCCCAGTCTCTGCTTGTGGATCTCGGAATCAAGGTAATTGTGTCAATGGAGGTTTTTAGTTACGTGGAAATCCAGCCCCGGTTGTTGTTAGTCAGCGACTGCAGTTTCAAGCTGTGGTGGGTTAGATCGACAAAGATTTCTTGAGTGAAGCATCGATGTGGAAGACAATGTCACCACGTATGATCCAAAGTGCGTTCCTGATCTAATAAGATTTTCTTTTAAAGATTGTATCGGCTGATAAAACATTGATAACAGTGACGAAGATCAGATGTTAATTAGCAGAGTCTTGTGTTTTTTTCTGTTGCTTCCTCTGGCTATTCAAGCAACTGTGGCGCGTGCACAGGGTGTCTCGACTGTTCAGGAAAACGCTGCAACGACTGCAGGGCGCATTAACGAATTATCTGAGTTTATTAAGCAGAAAACTGAACAGAGAGAATCTCTGCGAACACGCATCAATGCCAATGGTCAAAATGCAGATGATATTGACAGGCAAAAGCTCAAGGAATTATCAGAAGATATAGAGAGCCTGAAAGAATCGTTTCTATTTGCATTGCTGGGCAACCAAACCAATATGCAGGCGTTGGAAGATATTGAAGAAGTCGAAACCACCTGGCAGGAAGACGTTGTAGAAGTACTGGAGCCACTGGCTGACACACTCAAAGCAGTGACGCGCAGACCAAGAGAAATTGCTGACCTGCGCGGCAGGATTGCTCAGGCAGATCAAAAATCCAACGCCATACAGAGTGCGATCAATGCGGCCAATCAAATTGAAAAAGAATCTTTGTCTGGTGACGCGGTTACAACACTGCAGAATTATTTAAGTTCCTGGGCGCAGGATCTTGAGCAGGTGACACAAGATAGACTGCTCGCAGAGTCTCAGCTTGAATCACTGGAAGCAAATAACAGCTCAGGCTGGCTTGGTGTTTGGGAAAGTACCAAACAATTCTTTCTTGGCAGAGGGTTAACGCTTCTATTGGCGATCGCTGTGGCAGTTATCGCATGGTTGATTATGCGATATATTTGGTGGATATATTCCACCAAAATTGCCTCCAAAGAAACCAGAAGACAGAGCACCTTATACCGGTTTGCCGGCTATAGTTATTATCTGCTTACCGGGTTGATTGTCATCATAGCGGTGTTGTTTACGCTATGGATTCGGGAAGACTTATTGCTGTTAGCACTTACTTTTGTAGCATTGGCAAGTCTTGCGCTGGGGTTCAGACAATACTTGCCGAACTATCTTACTGAAGCAAGACTGCTGCTGAATCTGGGGGCGGTTAGAGAGGGTGAGCGCGTAGTCTACAACGGGCTGCCGTGGCAGGTGATGTCATTGAATATTCAGTCTGTGCTACGGAATCCGGCAATTGATGGTGTTATACGGCTGCCACTGGATACGCTGGCAGGCTTGTCGTCTCGGCCTGTAAAAAATAATCTGTGGTTCCCAACTAAGAAGGGCGATTATATATTTTTGCCTGACGGCATATTCGGGCAGGTCAGACATCAGACGCCAGATATTGTCGAGCTGTCAGTGAAGGGCGGGGTCACGATGTCTTATCCCACCTCGGAGTTTTTCTCACTGAAGGTGCTGAATCTTACCGGTGATGAAACTTTTGGTGTATCTACCACTTTCGGACTCGATTACAGTCTGCAACCTATCTGTATGACTACAGTCCCTGAAGCATTAAGAAAAGCAATCCATGAAGCGTTGGTGACAGGTGGCTACGAAGAACAGGTAAAAGGAGAATTGGTGGAGCTGTCTTCTGCCGGTGATTCTTCACTGGATTATATTGTGTATATAACAATGTCCAGTGACGTTGCTTCAAGTTACTACGCGATTCAACGACTGTTGGTGCAAACGTGCATCGATGTTGCAAACAGGAATGATTGGAGTATTCCGTTTCCTCAATTGGCGGTTCATAACATAGCGCCTGCGTAATAGAGTTAAATGTCTGAAATAACAATCTACTATCTTGAAATGCTCAGTGCTGAATCCCATCAGGCGAAGCCGTTACCACCTGACCTTACTGTGACTGAAGCATGTATAAGTCAGTACCAGGTCAACCGGATGCTATATCAGTTGGTAGGTGAGGACTGGGAATGGAATGATAAAGCCGGTTGGACTAATGAGCAGTGGCGTAAATACGCGGAAGCGGACACTCTTAGAACCTGGCTTGCTTATAATCAAGGCAGCGTTGCAGGTTTTTTTGAGTTAAAACAGATCGATCCACAGACTAATGAGCTGGCTTATTTCGGCTTAGCGCAAAAATTTATTGGCAAAGGCTTTGGTGGGGTGTTGTTGTCTGTTGCCATAACAGAAGCATGGAAATGGGGCAGGCCTGAGCGCTTGATTGTAAATACATGTTCGCTCGATCATCCCAATGCATTGGCTAATTACAAAGCGCGCGGGTTTTCGATTTATGAAACCAAAACGGTTTTGGCTTGAGGCCGCAAAATATACCTGTGAGTGCATCAACCCTGATGCACACACAGTGCCGCGTTAGTCTCTAAAAAAATTACTGTAGTTTCTAAAACGTCACCACAGATCGAATAGATTCACCTTTGTGCATCAGATCGAATGCATTGTTAATGTCATCTAGTGGCATGGTATGAGTGATCAGTGGATCAATCTCGATTTTGCCATCCATATACCAGTCAACAATCTTTGGTACATCTGTTCTGCCTTTCGCGCCACCAAAAGCCGTGCCGCGCCAGTTGCGCCCGGTAACCAGTTGAAAAGGTCGTGTGCTTATTTCAGCACCAGCCGGTGCAACGCCAATAATAATTGAAGTGCCCCAGCCTTTGTGACAGCACTCCAGTGCCTGGCGCATAACGTCAACATTGCCGATGCATTCAAAAGAGTAGTCAGCACCGCCATTGGTAAGGTCAACAAGGTAGGGCACCAGGTCGCCTTCTACTTCTTTAGGATTAACGAAGTGCGTCATACCGAAACGCTCTGCCATTTCCTTTCTGGCAGGGTTTAAATCAACGCCAACTATTTTGTCGGCACCGGCAAGCCGAGCACCCTGTATAACATTCAAGCCAATACCTCCAAGCCCGAATACAACGACATTATCGCCTGGTTTTACTTTGGCGGTATTGATCACGGCACCGATACCAGTTGTGACACCGCAACCGATGTAGCAAATCTTATCGAACGGTGCATCTTCGCGAACCTTAGCCAACGCGATTTCAGGTACCACCGTATAGTTTGAAAAAGTAGAGGTCCCCATGTAGTGAAACAGCTTGTCCTTACCTCTGGAGAAACGACTGCTGTTGTCAGGCATCAAGCCTTGCCCCTGCGTCTCTCTGATCTGCTGGCAAAGATTGGTCTTACCGGAAGTGCAGTAGTCACACACACGGCACTCTGGTGTATAGAGCGGTATGACATGATCGCCTTTCTTAAGGCTAGTAACTCCCGGGCCAACATCGACAACAACACCTGCTCCTTCATGGCCGAGTACCGCCGGGAAGATGCCTTCCGGATCAGCGCCCGACAAGGTAAATTCGTCCGTGTGGCAAATGCCGGTTGCCTTAATTTCAATCAGGCATTCACCTGCTTTCGGGCCATCCACTTCAATGGTGCCGACTTCAAGCGGAGCTCCGGCTTTTACAGCAATCGCGGCTCTGGATTCCATGGTATTCCTTATAGTTGTTAGTCTTATCGCACGTCGATATAGAAGGACTGATGAATTTTAAGTTGGCGCGCCCCGCAGGATTCGAACCTGCGACCTCGCCCTTAGGAGGGGCACTTTCGTCTATTCAGTCTAATTAAATCAATACGTTAGCGCATTCGCTCCACGCAAACGTGACTGAAAGTGACAGGAAATGTCCCGACGTGACTCCAGTGAGTCACGTTCGAGTCACGCTACGAATTGTGGTCAGTATAGCCACATAGCCGACTCGATCAACAGGCCGCGGTGGTTCCAAGGTTGCCAAAGCTGTCCATTCAGGGCTTTGATCTTCAGAGCTTGCGAGAGTTTGTCGCTTGCCAGATCCCTCAGTCCACGTGGCAGTCTGCGGTTCTTCCTTATTGCTGGTGCTGAGTCTGGTGTGCGCATCTCTCGATCATCTGTGAGTCCCTGAATGTCGAGCAGGTCAGTGACTGTTATACCCAGCGGATCGGCTATTCGGCCAGGGGTGGAATTGCTC
>CALIHW010000024.1 GCA_938020525.1 uncultured Granulosicoccaceae bacterium
GACTAATACGACCTAATGGCGTGTGGACGCTGTCTATGGCCGTTAATGATGCTGTTCGTGACGAAATGATGCAGTATCTCCCAACATGAGGGCAACTTATCTAGGCCCTATTCACGCTGAATTTATGCAACACTGGGGTTAATAGAGTGCTCTGCCCGTCGAGCACCAGGTGCATAAAATCGACCTGAAGTAAGACAGCGATGTTCACGACACAAACTGGCTTATTACCCTCGTAAACACCTGGCTATTTTCGCTGGGTATTTTCCCTGGCTATTTTCCCTGGCTATTTCCGTTAGCTATTTTCGCTGGCTAAGGCCATCTTGAGATAATGTTCTTCTCGTCCAGTAAATGATCAATGGTGAGCCCACCATGGTGGGTAGCAACCAGGCGATGAACGCCGGGTTGGTTGCGACGTTAACCACAAACACCGCTGTCATTGTTGCAATGCTCGCACCGCCCATACGATTCAAATGCAATACAATGCGCTGCTTCCCTTTTGGCCAGGCAGAAAGCCTGACATCAGACCATGCCGGAAAGAACGCAAAAACACCAAAGACAGCCAGAGCAATACCTAAAGATTCACCTGAAACCCTCAGGTTAATGCCGTAGCAAACCATTGCAATCGCACACCCAAGCATCAACACAGACAGACACTTGTCCAACAAGCTTCTAGTGCCATCTTTCACAACAGCCAGACGCCACCCGGTGAACACAAAGTAAGCGCTGAAAATACCGATTAAAAATAGAAAAAAGTTATCAGTGATGGACGACACTATCAACGCCAACAGCAATGCAGCTGACATTGAATACGTATACAACCTGCCAAAGCGCCGATGCCAGAGGCTGCCCTTATTCGCGGCCAGTGCCCCAAACATGCCTATAACCGAACCAGTCCCTGATAAGACGTGCAAGAAAATGAGTGAATTGATCACTTTAAGCTCCATATGCATTTAGTTGCATAATAGCCAGCATATTCAAAATATGCAACAATATGCATATGGCACTAAAATTCGTTCTACTAACCCTGCTCGACCGGGAGCGCATAACCGGCTACGATATCGTCAAGACTTTCGATAGTGCCGTTGGCTATTTTTGGAGCGCGAGCCATCAACAGGTGTATCGCGAACTATCAAAGCTCACTGATCAGGGTTTGGTAAACTTCACCTCTGTCAAGCAAGGTGATAAACCCGATAAAAAGGTTTATCGCATCACCCGCTCCGGCAAACAAGAGCTGCAGGATTGGCTGCACGAGCCCGCCAAAGAGTCACCAACGAAAGATTTGCTGCTGGTTAAACTACTAAATTTACGGGCTGATAATGTCGATGTGTTACTGGAAGAGCTTGATCGCGCTATAAAAAACGCACAGCAAAGAGCAAGTGTCTATAGTGGCATAGAAAAAACTTACTACTCTAAAACACAAATCGCCGCATTAGAACTGGATGATTTGGCACTCTTTCTGGCACTTCGTAAAGGAATTACCAGCATTACGTCGCACATAGACTGGTTGCACCAGACAAGTGCCGAGATCAAGAAGCGTGTTGCAAATAACAACTAATGATTGAATAGATCAGCAAACCACACAGGTAGACGATAGACTGATCCTGTTGCACAGGCAGCAATCAGCGACTATTAACCTGCTTAGCCAATCAAAAAGATCTATCTAATTAAACACACAACTACTACTAACCGTAAAACGGAACCATCTTGAGCAAACCTGCTTTCACAGAACTTGATTTACCAGACAGATTGCAAACCGGTCTTGAATTGATTGGATACGAATCGATGACACCCGTACAGGCACAAGTGCTACCGTTAGCACTTGCGGGTAACGATGTCATTGCTAAAGCAAAAACCGGCTCTGGAAAAACGATATCGTTCGGGTTGATTGCACTTAATAACCTGAGCAACGATGAATTTTCTCCACAGACGCTCGTGCTATGCCCTACCCGTGAACTGGCGGACCAGATTGCCGAGGCTGTAAGACAACTTGCCAGAGCTACCAAGAACGTTAAAGTGCTTACCATCACCGGTGGTTCTTCAGTAAGAGCGCAGATTGCCTCACTGGAAAAAGGTTCTCACATTATAGTCGGTACTCCCGGGCGAATAGAGGACCATTTAGGTCGCGGCACTCTGAAAGTTGAGAAAATCAATACCCTTGTTCTTGATGAGGCAGATCGAATGCTGCAAATGGGGTTTCAGGAAGCAATCGATCGTATTATTGAAAAGATTCCGAAAAAAAGACAGACAATGCTGTTAAGCGCCACGTTCCCTGAAGAAATAAAATCGACAATCGACAATATTATGGACTCGCCGGAAATGGTCAGTGTCGATACAACCCATTCCGCTGATGAAATACAACAACACTTTTATCATATAAAAAGTCAGCACGACAGATTACAGGCATTGCAACTACTGCTCTTAAATTCTCAGCCGGAAAGCGCACTTATATTCTGCAATACCAAAGTTTCAGTTAACGAAGTAACCCAGTTTTTAAAAGAAAACCGATTTTCAGCGATCGCGCTACATGGCGACCTTGACCA
The DNA here is from genome assembly GCA_938020525.1 of uncultured Granulosicoccaceae bacterium. Taxonomy (GTDB): domain Bacteria; phylum Pseudomonadota; class Gammaproteobacteria; order Granulosicoccales; family Granulosicoccaceae. The sequence continues at coordinate 2,541 of CALIHW010000024.1, forward strand.
GAAAGATCGAGATCAGAACCTGATTCGTTTTAGCAATCAAAGCAGCAACATCATGGTTGCTACCGATGTTGCAGCCCGCGGCATTGACATCGAGAAGCTCGATGTTGTCATAAACTATGAGCTATCAAAAGACATGGAGGTCCATGTACACAGGTCTGGTCGTACAGGACGCGCCGGTGAATCAGGTATTGTGTGGACGCTGGTCGACGAATCAGATAAATATCGTCTTGAACAGGTGGAGAAATTGCTCGGTACAAAAATAGAAAAGCAGGAACTACCTGGCGCCGAAGTACTTAAGACTCAACCCGCCAAACCATCAACCAGTACACTCGAAGTAAATGCCGGTAAAAAACAGAAGCTTCGAGCCGGGGATATTCTCGGCGCGCTAACCCGGGATGGTGCTATGAACGGATCATCGGTTGGTAAGATAAAAATTCTCAACACCCGCGCCTTCGTTGCAGTAGATCGGAGTCTGGTAAAAAAAGCACAGGAAAGCCTGCGTAAAATAAAAGGCCGCACATTTAAAACCAGAGTGCTGTGAAGTCCAAATTAACCTATCAAACGCACAACCTGGCGACTAGCTTGATCGCCCTGGCCTGCTATCAATCATCAGCAAATCAAGTTTTCTCTGAGCCTCTTCGGGATTCTTGATATCTTTCGCTTCCAGCATTTCACAGTCATCCCGTATCATTTCACTTATGGTAGATGGATAATATCTACAATCCTGCGGGCGGTTCAGATAAATACTACAAGTGTACTTATCATTTAGTTTCCCATCGTGCTTTGCTTCAGTTTGAAGGAAAGGACATCGGTTTAATTTCTCACCTGATTCCGGGTCAAACCAAATCTCAGTGCCTTTGACGTATGCAAAGATTTCAGGGTTGAACAATTCCCATAGTTCAATTTCCTGTTTTGTAACGGCAAGATCACCCCCGCCATACTTGATACAGCATTTACCACACTGGTTGCAGTCTTTCATTGGCTTTACAGTTTCGTATCGGCTCTCTCACTACAACTTTAGCATCGAAATCTGCTGAAGGTTCAAATGATACGATCTGCAGCGCTGGTAATGACAGATAGATTTATTGTTTTGCAGAATCGCAAGACGCTGTAAACTACTTTGTAGCGTGCTTGTTCAATTTAACGGGCACAACACAATACACATCACACCATAATACACAGGCATTTTTAATGGGCTCGGTAGTGTACGCACTCGCATGGTTAATCTTTGCAGTATTTCATTCAATACTTGCAAGGCTTTCTGTACAAAAAAGACTAGAGCTTTTTACGGGCAATTACTATCGCCTGGGCTACAACACACTGGCACTGCTCAAGATAGCTGCTGTTTTTTATGTTGGCCAGACCTGGCTGAGTGATGTCCGTTTTAACCTGCTTGACAGCAATGTAGCTATCTACAGCTTTATTGCAATACGAGCAATCGGGTTCCTAATTCTAGCGTTGGCTCTCACAACCTATGATCTCGGCCGTTTTGCAGGCATTACTCAGGTGATCACTGGTGAGCGTGTCAGCGATTCATCCAATGAACCATTGCAAAAACGTTTTCTGAGCCAGTGGGTGCGTCATCCACTCTATACCGGGGCTTTTTTGATTCTGTGGGGTGGAGCGACTTCTCCCTTTGGCTTCTGGACAGCGCTTTGGGGAACAGCATACCTTGTGATCGGTACACATTTTGAGGAACGTAAATTGAGAGACATCTACGGTGATGAATATCGTAAATATCAGCAAGAAGTTCCACGTTACTTCCCTTCATTCAATTCAAAATAGTAACGCGTTTATGAAGACTGGTGCTTATTAGCCTGCATCATTCATTAGCCTAATTGCTAACGACATTCGGCGTTCAGAGGAAATTTGGCTAAACAGGTCGGCCAATTGTTCGAGAAACATGGCTCGCCACGTGCTGAGTAGGATTGGTCGAGATGTAACGCCAGATTTTCTTTTGGCGTCGAATAGACACACTGCTAAACACGCTAATGGTCCCGCCGGCGTGATTGGAGCTTTATATATAGCCTTTCGTTCTATCCTGTTGGTCGCCTCGTGAATAATGCAGGCAAGAAACACAGAACACAGAACACAGACTACAATACACAGAATTGGCAATAAACAGACGCAACCATCGTATGCAGTTTTAAGACCGGAGCAAATCTATGCACACGCAATCAAAAAAGCACTTTCTAACGCTCACTGTTACTATATTACTCCTGATTTCCGGCCGCGCTGCCGCACTGTTGCCATTTGAAAAAACAGGCAATCTATATGTATCTATGTGGCAAGCAGACGAAATTGCTGTCTTTACCCCCGATGGCACAGAGTTGGAAAGATTCACAGCAGATGGACTTAACGGCCCGCGCGGTATCGCATTTAATCCTGTAAACGGAGAGATCTGGATTGCCGGTGAATTCAGTGATGCGATATTTATTTTTGATCACCAGCATCAACTGCTCCGGACACTTGAACATGAAGATTTTGACGAACCGGTCGGTGTCACATTCCGTACTACCGATACTGGCTCAGCTGATCCGCTGGTTTATATAAGCAACTCGAACGGCAATGAGATTATGGTGTTCGATCAGTCCGGAGTTCTACAACGTCGTTTCACAGCCCCCGATCTCTCAGACCCTAACTGTTCTGCTTTTATGGCAGATGGGAGCTTGATGGTATCAAACCGGCTCGGCGGCTCTAATGGAGCATTCGGCTCGATAAGCAAGTTCGATAGTCAGGACAATTTTCTACTCGACTTTTCCGCCGCAGGCATTGCCAGTCTGATGGCTGTCGCCCGCGATCCAAATATTCCCGCCATGATCGCTGATGACACACTATGGGCCACCTCAGGTAGTGGTGATACCGGCATTTACGAGTTTGATCTTGAGGGCAATTTACTCAACACCCTTCTACCCGCAGCTATTGATGACGGTAGGGCCATTGTACCTCAGGGTATCGCATTCGATGATGCCGGTGATTTTTACGTTATTTCGTTTTTAAACGAAGTGCTGAAGTTTGATTCAGACGGTAATTTTATTCTACGATTTCCGACAGGCAGCGGCACCTCTCGAAGTACTGCGTTCCAGGGTTGTAACCCGGACATTGGCGATCGTTGTGTCCCGTTGGGTGTTGCTGACATGACACTGGATTCCAACGTTGCCAGCACAAACACCGACCCGATAGATTCAGTTACAACAGACACCACATCAGAGTCTTTAGACAGTAGTTCTGGCGGTGGTGCCTTTTCATTGTTCGCTGTTACAATGCTTACCATCACCCGACGCAGGCTCCAAAAGCTGCGACGCGTTAGCTGAGCGATGTCTGCAGAAAGAACTCAGTAACGATCATTATGCAGCCCCAATGCTGGTAAATAACCAGCATATATGTTCCAAATTCGATGAATATCTTCGATGAATATCAAAGACCAGATCAATAGTGTCGGTCAAACTCGACATCTGCCTGAAGGAACACAACTGTTCACAATAAACGATCCGTGTGAACATTATGTTGTCGTTCTCGAAGGACAGGTTCGAGTAGAACTGCTTTCAATCACCGGACAGCAGTTAACTTTGTATCGTATTTATCAGGGACAGTCCTGCGTACTCACTACCGCCTGCCTGATGAGCGGCAACAACTACTCGGCCCAAGCGTTTACTGAAACAGATGTTGATATTGCTCTACTCCCAAAAAACGAATTTAGCAGAATGATTGATGAATCCTCTTCTTTTCGTCAGTTCGTGTTCGACGGATTTTCTGAACGGTTGGCCACCATGATGCAACGTACCAGCGAGCTGGCTACATACAGCATCGACCAACGGTTGGCTGCCGCATTACTGGTACGCGCTGAGTGGCAGAGAGATCGCCTTTTACCGGTTACCCATGGAGAACTCGCCATTGAAATCGGTACTGCGAGAGAAGTAGTCAGCCGCAGGCTCGCTACTTTTGAAAAAGAGGGTTGCGTCCGGAGGCATCGGAATTGTCTCGAAATACTTGACGAAGCACACTTACAGGGCAAACTGGCAGAATAAACCAGCGCAGAACGCCGACCTTGCCAAACAGACTCATCGACCTGGGTGATCCAGCACCGGTGAACTTGTTACCGGTGACAAAGTCACAGACACAACAGGGTACAGTCAGGCACCCTGCTCTGGCATCATTTCACTACTCTGGAGAATAATTGTGACTAAAAATGTAGGATCACTCGACAAAACTATCCGATTGGTACTGGGCATTGCTTTGGCCGCATGGGCATTTCTGGGCATGGGCCTCGCATCAACAATGAGTTACATCGCTCTTGCCGTTGGTGTTATTTTAATCGCTACAGCGCTGATGAACTTTTGCCCGTTATTCCGAATCCTTGGAATCAGTACCAACAAAAGCCAGCTTTGAAATCGGTTATTTTAGCGATCAATACAACCCAAGTTGATATGATTATCAGTAAACCAGATATCTCGCCCGTTACTCGTACCAGGCCCTTAAATCGTACCAGGCCCGTAAATCATATATGGGCCGTACTTATCACCGCGTTGCTTTGCCACTCAGTGTTTGCAATGGAATCAGGTATTGAGGCATTTGGAACAGAAAGAGATGGCGTGCGTCACGTCATCGCTGCTGAAGCGGCAGAGATTTTACAGAAACACCCGAGCGTCAAAGTACTTGATGTTCGTACCGGGGTTGAATATAACCGCGGACACATAACTGACGATGCAGTCAATCTCAACTACTACTCGTTCAGTTTTAAAAAGCAGCTCGAAGAGCTGGACAAAAATACTACCTGGCTGGTGCACTGCAGAACCGGTGTCAGAAGTGGTAAAAGCCTGCCGATTATGAAATCCATGGGATTCTCATCGATCATTCATCTCGATGGTGGCACATCAGCATGGACGAAAGAAGGGTTACCGCTAAAAAAATAGTTAGTTTTCCAGCTTAACATTAGCCAACGTGTTGTGCGATAACAATAAGCTATATCTCGACCACTGTAACCACAGACTGAGCAGCAATTCCCTGCTCCTGCCCCACAAATCCCAGCTTTTCACTGGTGGTCGCTTTAACATTTACCCGATCCCTTGCTATTGAAAGATCACCGGCAACCATCTCACACATTGAGTCCACGAGAGTTGCGAGTTTGGGTTTCTCGGCAACTATAGTGATGTCTACATTATTAATTCGGTATCCCTTTTCAGAGATCAAGTCCACGACTCTGCGTAACAACACTCTGCTGTCTATGCCTTTATAAGCATCGTCGGTATCCGGAAAATGGCGACCAATATCACCCAGCGCACACGCACCCAGAATTGCATCTGTTAATGCATGCAGTGCAACATCGCCATCACTATGGGCTTTAAACCCTTTGCTATGCGGAACTCTTACACCACACAACATAATGTGGTCACCTTCGCAGAAAGCATGCACGTCATACCCGTGGCCTATTCTCATGGCCGTATACCAAATCTGCTAACCATTTGATTGCTCCGCCTGCTGTGTGGACAGGTAATGTTGTACAAGGGCAAGATCAGTGGGTGTAGTGACTTTGATATTGTCTGCACTGCATTCTATCACTCTGGGCCTATACCCGGCATGTTGCATTGCGGATGCCTCGTCAGTGATATCCGCACCCTCATCCAAAGCACGCTTCAAAGACTGAAGTAATAATTCACAAGGAAAAAGCTGCGGTGTTGCAGCGCGCCACAACTGCTCTCGATCAACGTTTTCGGTAACTCGTAAACCGATGTCGCCACTGTTATCAGTGTCGTCCGTATTTATCGAGCCAACCCTCTTTATAGTATCGACCCTCTTTATAGTATCAACAACGGGCATAGCCAATAGGCCACCGTTTTCATCACCCGCAACTTCATCAACAAGCCGCTTAATATCGGAAACTCTCACACAAGGTCTTGCTGCATCATGCACCAAAACCATACTTGAAGTTCTTCCTGCCGCATAAAGATACTGCAAACCATTGCAGACGGATTCTGCACGGCTGCGACCACCGATACAGATTTTTATTTTCGCACTTTCGAACCTTAACAAGCCAGAGTTGTATGTTGCTTCATCGAGCACCACAACAATGGAATCGAGCGACTCCAGCTGCATAAGTCGATCTAGGGTATGCGAGAGTATAGATTTACCGTTAATACCGATAAATTGCTTAGGTGTATCGGCTTTCATCCGGGAGCCAATACCCGCTGCAGGTACTACCGCCGAGAACACGGCACTGTTCGCACGATCGCTGTTCACTCAAGCCTTGCCATTTGAATTCCTGTCACCTGCTTAATCACTGGGCCTTATTACTTGGCCTGATTACTGGGCTTGGTCACTGGACATGCCCACCAGAAATGAGCCATGAAAACAATTCATGAATTCCGAGCCACCAGATATGGGTCACTGAGTCTTATCAGAATTGACGCGTGCCAAATTATCAGCATCAGATCCAACATCAACTTTTTCACCTACAAACTGATAGAACGTCTCACCTTCACCAATCATTCCAAGCTCACTGCGAGCGCGCTCTTCAATCTCGCCAAGACCACTTTGCAGATCATCCACTTCTGCACGCAGCGCGTTGTTTATGTCTCTTTGTTCTTCCAGCTGTTCAGACAACCGATCAATCTCTGCCTGATGGCGTTGCACTTCTCGCACACCGCCATCCCCCACCCAAAGGCGCCATTGCAGCACAAAGAACATCACAGACAGAACGGCAATCAGCACTTTCAATTCTGACGCTCCAGATTACTATTTGAGCCCTTAACGACTAGATCGATCCACTATATAGCTTGTTTAAAAGCTGACTTGCCGGCATAAACCGCACGGCTGCCAAGTTTTTCTTCTATGCGCAGCAGCTGATTATATTTTGCGATTCGGTCAGAGCGCGATAGCGAACCTGTCTTGATCTGACCGGAGTTGGTAGCCACAGAAAGATCCGCGATAGTGGTATCTTCTGTTTCACCCGATCGGTGAGAGGTGACTGTTGTGTAGCCTGCCTTGTGCGCCATATCGATGGTACGCAGAGTTTCTGTAAGCGTGCCGATCTGGTTAACCTTAATCAATACAGAGTTAGCTATAGAACGCTCTATACCTTCAGCCAGAATCTTTGGATTGGTCACAAACAGATCATCGCCAACCAACTGAACCTTATCACCGGTTTTTTCGGTTAAGAGCTTCCAACCATCCCAGTCGTTCTCATCCATACCATCTTCAATTGACACAATTGGAAAACGATCAACCCAGTCTGCCAGATAGTCGGTGAACTCCTCACTGTTGAACTTTCTGTTCTCGGAAGCAAGATCATAAACACCGTTCTCGCAAAATTCGGAACTCGCAGCATCAAGCGCTAGAAATACATCTTTACCAGCGGTGTAACCTGCCTTGTCTATTGCCTCGAGGATAGCCTCAATAGCCGCTTCATTAGAAGGCAGGTCAGGTGCAAACCCACCTTCATCACCCACTGCTGTATTCATACCTTTTGAAGACAAAACTTTTTTCAACGTATGAAATATTTCTGCACCATAGCGTAATGCCTCAGAGAATGACTCCGCCCCGACCGGCATCACCATAAACTCCTGTAAATCAACACTGTTATCTGCGTGTGAACCGCCGTTTATGATATTCATCATAGGGACCGGCAGTGTTACCGCTTTATCACCACCGAGGTATTCAAATAACATTTGTTTCTTGCTGATTGCCGCAGTGTGCGCACAGGCCATAGACACAGCAAGCAATGCGTTTGCACCAAGGCGATCTTTATTTTCGGTACCATCAAGCTTCAACATCGCTTCATCGATGTCTTCTTGCGCCGTAACATCCATACCTTTAATAGCGTCGGCGATTTCACCATTGACATGGCTGACTGCCTTTGTCACACCCTTACCGAGGTAGCGGGACTTATCACCATCACGCAGTTCAAGTGCTTCACGCTCGCCAGTTGATGCACCAGACGGCACAGCAGCACGCCCCATCTCACCGGACTTTAGCGTGACCTCTGCTTCAAGCGTCGGGTTGCCACGAGAATCGATTATCTGGCGGGCATGTATTTTAGTTATCGCGGACATTTTGACTCCATTGAATTCGTAAGCTCTAAGCTGGCACATCCAGCAAGCGGTTTTCTGGCAGATCACCCGCCTTTATCACGGCATCAAGTTCCATTAGCGTGCCAATCAGCGGCTCCATCTCTGACAGTGGCCAGGCATTGGGACCATCGCTCAGCGCGTTGTCAGGATCGGGATGGGTTTCCATAAACAAACCGGCAACACCAGATGCCACTGCCGCACGTGCAAGCACTGGTACAAACTGACGCTGACCACCGGAAGTATCGCCCTGCCCACCTGGTTGTTGCACAGAATGCGTTGCATCGAACACCACCGGACAACCGGTTTCACGCATGATAGCCAGACCACGCATATCCGAGACCAGAGTTCGATAGCCAAAGCTCACACCTCGTTCGCAAAGCATGATGTTCTGATTACCTGTGTCGTGCGCTTTGGTCACAACATTCTGCATATCTTCAGGCGCCATAAACTGCCCCTTTTTGATATTTACAGGTTTTCCGGCAGCACAAACGCGCTGAATAAAATTGGTCTGCCGACACAAAAAAGCAGGCGTTTGCAGCACATCTACAACAGATGCCACTTCATCTATCGGTGTATCTTCATGTACATCTGTAATCACAGGGATATTATATTCAGCGCGTACTTTTTCCAGCAAGCGCAAGCCTGCCTCCATACCCGGACCACGATAGCTGGAAACAGAAGATCTGTTGGCCTTATCAAATGATGACTTATAAATCAGTGGCAGCTTGTATTTTTGCGCAATAGATACCAGCACTTCTGCAGTTCTGAATGTTGTTTCTTCATTTTCAATGACGCAGTTGCCTGCAATCAGAAACAACGGATGCTGCAAACCCACATCAAAGCCGCAAAGCTTCATTAAGCTACATCCACAGAGGCACTGGCATATTTAAGTGCGGCGTCTATAAAGCCGCTAAACAACGGATGACCATCCCGCGGGTTGGACCGGTACTCAGGGTGATACTGACAACCCACAAACCATGGGTGGTCTTTAAGTTCGATCAACTCGACCAAGGGCTCTTCATCACCGGACTGACCGGATACGATTAATCCATGCTCGACAAGTTTATCCCGATAGCGATTATTAAATTCATAACGATGGCGATGACGTTCCACGATAACATCGCTGCCATACAACGAATGTGCAATTGTGCCACTGGTTAAAAAGCACTCCTGACCACCAAGGCGCATGGTCCCACCAAGGTCGGTACTGGAATCACGTTGCTCTACTTTGCCATCGCGCTGCTGCCACTCAGTGATCAAACCAATAACGGGTTCAGGGCACTGTGCAACAAATTCCGTGCTGTTGGCTTCTTCAATTCCTACCACATTGCGGGCAAATTCAATGGCAGCGACCTGCATCCCGAGACAGATACCAAGATAAGGAATCTTTTTCTCACGTGCGTATTGCACCGCTTTAATCTTACCTTCTACACCACGAGAGCCAAATCCGCCGGGCACCAGAATAGCATCAACCTCATCAAGCGGAGACAGATCGCCATCCTGCATGGTTTCACTGTCTATATAGTGGATGATAACTTTGGTTTTTCTGCCGATACCCGCGTGAGAAAGTGCTTCGTTGAGAGACTTGTATGACTCGGTCAAATCGGTGTACTTGCCAACCATACCAACAACAACTTCACGCTCCGGGTGCATCAAGCCGTCGACTACTCTGTCCCACTCTTCTAGGTTAGCAGGAGGAGCATCCACCGCCAGTTTGGTCAGGACAATTTCATCCAGCTTTTGAGTGTGCAGCACGCTTGGCATATCGTAGATGCACTCAACATCAATAGCACTGATCACCGCCTCTTCAGCAACATTGGTAAACAAGGCAATCTTTTTTCGCTCACTGGGTGGCAGCACCCGATCAGAACGACACATTAATATGTCTGGCTGAATACCGATAGAGCGCAACTCTTTCACTGAGTGTTGAGTCGGTTTGGTTTTCATTTCACCCGCAGTGCTTATATACGGGATGAGTGTTAGATGTATAAACAGCGCACCTGTCGATCCCTGCTCAATGCCAAGCTGGCGAATTGCTTCAAGAAACGGCAGAGATTCAATATCGCCGACCGTGCCGCCAATTTCGACGAGTGCAACATCGACTCCGTCAGCGCCTGCACGAACCAGACGGATAATCTCGTCAGTGATATGCGGAATCACCTGCACCGTAGCACCGAGGTAGTCGCCGCGCCGCTCACGTGCGATCACATTCTCGTAGACCCGGCCGGTTGTAAAATTATTCTTTTGACCCATTTGCACACGAACAAATCGCTCGTAGTGACCCAGATCAAGATCCGTCTCGGCGCCATCGTCAGTGACGAAGACCTCGCCGTGTTGAAACGGGCTCATTGTGCCTGGATCAACATTGATATAGGGATCAAGCTTCATCAAGGTGACACTGAGACCCCGTGACTCAAGCAGTGCTGCAAGTGATGCGGCCGCTATTCCCTTGCCGAGAGACGACACTACGCCGCCCGTCACGAATATGAATCGTGTCATTGATTCACTCTAAAAGTAGATGTGGATGAGGTACACAAGATGGGGTTGCAGGTTACCAGATGCGCCCAATGCGGACAATGACAATGGCCTTCACTGTAAGGCTCATAATTGATACACAGCAGGCGCTTGCCGGTTGCAAAATACCAAATTGGCCGAGTTTTATAAGGTCTTTCCCGATCTAACACCTGAAGTAAATCAGCCACCAGACTCATTACCAATTAGCCAGAAAATGTTAAGAATAAAACGCTTGCAATTGAGTGGTGATTTTACTGCCTACCCGGCAATTAAAAGCCGACCTACTTCTGAGGCACATCGGTTCCGGATGTTTATCCAAAGCCCTGGTTGACATTCTCTATGGGAGAATACAAAGCGTTGTTTGCTTCGCAAGAGGGGCAAGCCTTCAGACCAGATCCACTACATGACTTGAGCGACTTAGCCCTCCCCGGCGCTTAGACGCCGACCCTCCCGCTGGGAGGGTGTCTTACAAAATCCAGCAGTCCTAAACTTCTACAACTCAAAGTTAGGACCACAAATATCGACCAAAACCTGATCGTGAAACACAAACAAAATCCGACTGCGAAGCCATGG
>CALIHW010000025.1 GCA_938020525.1 uncultured Granulosicoccaceae bacterium
ATGTCAGCTGCTTTTCGCTACTATCTCGGATCATTGGTGCACGCCTTCTTCCAAGGACTTTCACTTTTCCGTGCACCAGTTTACCTGATTTTCTCCATTTTCCCTTGTTTTATAGGATTAAATGTTATTCAGCAGACTCTATTTACTTTCCTAAAAAATCATAGAGGTATTTATCAGCGACGATATAACCTATTTTTCGCAATGCGATCTCGTTAAAATGCACTGCTTCCTCGTATTCGGTCAAACTCGGAAATGGATCTGCTGGCGAGTGCTCTGCTCGACTATAGTCAGTTAACTTGTCACCATCGGTTCTCAGCAGTCTTATCGCTTCGTTAGCGTAAGGGAACCAGCCTGTTTCATTTGCAAGGAAGTATCCGTCAGTCGAGAACCATGCTTGACCCCTAAACATAGCAATTAGATCGATTAACTTCGAATAGTATCTATCCACAAACGGATCATTGTCAGCCTCACCTTGCATCCACCATATCATGTCAACCTGATGCCTTGTGGGTAGCGCATTTATAGCATCGGTAACCGTATTACCTATTTCTGTAAAATGACCTTCCCTGTTCTCACGCCAATGATCAATTTCTTTACCTGACGCGGCTGTTGTGATCAGACCTACTACCCTGCATTCGTCCAGATCGGCAATAGATCTGCCTATCTGAAAAGCCGGGTGGTTAAAGCTATTACCCCTGCCACTTGGATATTTTCCGTTGTGCCAGGTTTGATTTGCCGGGTCAGCTACTTCCCATTTGCCCTGCTCAGTCCATACGATCAACCTGTGGTTTACGCGGTCTTCATGAAAATTGACCGGATCATACTGTGTATTTGCACCCGCAGCATTGGACTGACCGGCAGTAAGAATTATATCAGTAACCAGTTCGGTTATATGAAAATCGCCTGACTGCAGCTTCTGACAGTTATCCAATACCACGGGCTGCGCAGACTCATTGGCCATCGCACCACTTTCAAGCCTGCAAGAGCTACTTCCACTCCATCCCCAACCATCACCCAGGGGATCGGTGTCAATGCAAGTAGAGTTTGTTCCATCAAGTGATTGAACAGACACACTCTGCACTTGCGGGAAAAGATCTGCTTCAGATACAAGCTTTTTTTCAGATCCAGACTTATTACAGGATACGACGGTTAGCGTGAACGGCAATGCACATACAAGCGCTATTTGCAGTTTTCGACCTTCCATTTTTCGCATTGCTAAAGACCGAAATCCCGGGCACTTGATAGTTCGGCATCATCAAATCCGGTGTGAATTCAGAATGCTCCTCAAGGAGAGAATCATTCACGTCAAACTTTGAGTCCAGGGTATCGTCATATTCACGAGAACCTTTAGCAAAAAGCAAGACAACATCACCTACGAGTAGTTCTTTATGCGCTACCTCACATTACTCATTAAGTGAACAACTGATTAGTGTTTTTCCATTTCCTCGCGCAGTTCTTCCAGCAGTTCTTTCAGCAGTTGGGCAGCTGTGCAGCTTCTGGCTTTCTGATATTCAGCTCCAGCCCATAGGGACATCAACTCAAAGTCTCCTTTGCTTCCTGCAGCTTTTCGCATAGCACCGGTTAATGAGTTCTGCCAGGGAAACGGCAAAATCTCCGGACCAATTGACTCAATAAACAGATTACGGATACCGCGCGCCGGCCGACCGGAAAATCCACTAGTGATTTGCGTTTTTCTTTCACCCATGGATTTAATAACCGCGCGATAAGTAGCACTACTACCGCATTCATCCACTGTAAGAAACGCGCTACCTAATTGCACTGCATCAGCTCCATTGTCGAGTGCCATCGCGATATCTGAGCCATTCATGATCCCGCCAGCGGCAATTACCGGGATGGTGCACGACTCGGAAATGGCCTTAACCAGATCGAGAGTAACTAGCATCTCATCGTCAGCCATCGGGTCGAATATTCCCCGATGACCACCAGCCTCATAACCCTGAGCGACGATAAAATCCGCACCAGCTGCCTGCACTGCAAGTGCCTCGGCACGGCTCGTCGCCGACATAGCAATGCAAGCTCCTGCGTTTCGAACCAAATCGACGATACTTTCTGCAGGGATTCCTAAATGAAAACTGACCAAAGACGGCTGGTATACAAGTGCCGCATTTACCTGATCTGTCAACGCAGGCAGTTGCGTGGCATGGGTTAGTACTTCGGCGTCAATTTCCACCCGCTTTGCCATCGGTTGCAGATTTTTGACTGCATCATCTATGAAAGATGCTTCAGGCTCGGCTACGTCAGGAAAGACAAAGAAGTTCGCATTCCAGCCACAATCTGATTGCAGACCACGCGTGGCACAAAGATCGCGAAACTCTCCACACACCGAGCTGATTTGCGCAGCACTGGAATAGGCAAAACCAAAGGACCCCAGCGCGCCAGCAGCGGTTACAGCAGCTACCAGTTCCGGTGTGGTAGGCCCACCCGCCATCGGCGCTTGCACAATACCGCACCGTAGTCTTAATTTAGTTTGTAGCTTCGATTTCACTGAATTCTGGCCCTGATTTTGGTGATCAATTAGACGCCGGCCCAGTGTAATACCGACTGCCGCAACTTTCAGCCAATTGATCAGCAGCTAAACCGGGAATTGGGCGCGAATCATGCTCCCTATCAACCTCGCAAACGGACTGCGACCGGATTTCCGGATCGGCCGAATCCACGGCCATTGGAGCAACAGGAACGAACTCAGGACAGCATCCAGTATTGACCCCCAACACTGGTAGCAACCTGACAATCAAAATTTAAACCGATATCGACGCTTACAGCGTTGATCGTAACGGCATTACAGAGTTTGATATGTTGACGGAAGAAGAGATACTCGTAGCGGCAGAAGACGACTACATGAATGACGAGCAACTGACGTTTTTCAAGCAACGGTTACTTGAAATGCGACAGTCGCTTATCGATGCTGGTGAAAACGAACAGATCGGTTCTCTTGACACAGAGCGAGCCGCAGATGAATCAGATCGCGCTACTCAGGAAGAGCAATACTGGATTCAGGTTCACATGAAGGAGCGTGAGAGTAATTTGATACGCGATATCGACAAAGCCTTACATAGAATCCGCATCGGAGAATACGGTTTTTGTGAAGATACGGGTGAAGAAATCGGTATCAAACGACTGCTAATTCGACCAACGTCGCTCTACACAGCGGAAACCCAGGCACGGCGAGAGCTACAAACACGTCAATACGCGCCAGCAGCCTAGATATAGCAGGCCATATATACAGAGCCAAATATCACACGCCCAAAGATACCAGTGGAAGATTACGTACCTACTACCAACAACTTCTAAATACTCCGGGTGCGCCCAATCCGGTATCACGATAAATGGCACTGAAACCAAACTTCCTTGCCTGATCGCAGGCAAGGCTAAAGTCAGACAGATGCTCTACGTACTCTGCCATTAGCACCGGTTTGTTATGTTTAACGAATACCGCGGCCTCTGCACACCAGTGATCCACCACGCAATTTTCAGTAATCATCCAGTCCACCTGATTAACCACCTTCGCTGCGATAGATTCAGCATTTTTCAATCCAAACGCCAGTCCCCGCTTATGAGATTCCGCAGCCAGCCATAACACATAATCCAAACTGTGCTGCTGAGTAATACCGAAGCTTGTACCTTTTCGAATAGCGCCATCGTTGTCAGCAATATGTTGACTAAACGCATCGACATTGTCACCTTCGATACCATCAAATCCTTTTGCCGAACAACGATCAAGCCGCGACCTCATCACATTGGCAAACTTCAGGTAGTTGGATAAATCAAGCCAGCGCTCGTCCTCATAACCCGGGTACGGCTCACCTATTACTTGTGTTGGAAAGTTTTTGGCATCGGCGCGGAAATCTTCTACTGTGCCCACGCTGAAGTAACAGATCAGTTTGACACCTCGTGCTTTGAGTCTATCGATCACATACTGCGGCGTATCAATATCGATATTATAAATATCTACATTATGAGAGGTGTCAATTTCATCCTGTAACTGCCAGTACCAGCTGAGCTGCTGATCGGATTTTGGCTTCCACCAACCATCACCTGAGGCTGCCGCAAATTTTGGCGTTACTTGCGTTGGGGGTAAGTTCAGGGAACAAGCGCAAAGCACTGCTGCACAGAGCAGAACCACGATGTATATTTTTGCTGTTAGCAAATATTTTACACAGCCAAAATAGCGCACGATTTTACCGAAATCGACAACAGGCTTTATTCGCAAGCAAGATAGAGTCGGGTTGATAAAGATGAGTCACGCCAGATAGCAGAATAACCAAGTGACTTGGCTAACTCACAGGCCGGTGTAAAGTCTGGAACAAGATCATCGTATTCCGCCATGAAGACGGGTTTATCGGCGTCGATAAAAGCCGTTGCTGCCATACACCAGGAATCATAATAACAATCTTCTACCAGCATCCAGTCAACTTCATCTACAACATCTGATACCATTTCTTCAGCATTCTTAAGGCCAATTCCAAGGCCACGCTTGTGAGCCTCTTCCGCAAGCCACAACACGTAAGCGGTACTTTCATCGAGAGACATTTTGAAGTTGGTACCAATGTTTATCACATTACCCAGCTCGTCTTTTGTCTCATAATTATGTGCGTCAACATTGTCTATCTCAACCGCGTCAAAACCTTTTGATTTACACTTATCCAGTCGCGCACGCATTATCGGAGCCAGCGCATCAATATCTGCGTAGTCGACCCAACGCTCATCAATCAGATCATCGTATTGTTCACCAATAATTCTTTGCGGAAAGAGTTCAGCATCCTCACGGAAGTCCTCAACCGTACCTGCGCTAAAATAGCAAATTAGCTTAATACCACGAGCACGAAGCTCATCAATTTTATCCTGTGGTACTTCTATATCGATGTTATACACCTGCACAGGAAGCGTGGTGTCAATTTCATCCTGTAACTGCCATTGCCACTTAAGATTTTCAGAGGCCTTCGGTTGCCACCAACTGACGGCGGCGGCACCTTCAGTCGAAACTAGATCAGTAGTTAGAGGCTCCTGCGGTTCTTCCACAGTTGATTCTGTAGTAACCTCACTTGGAACAACTTCAGGGTTAGCTTGTGCTACTGGCTCAATCGCACTTTTTAACGCTAAACTATCACTAGATGTAAGCTCTAATTTATCAGAGCCGCCACAGCCTATGATCGCTAGACATGCCCAGAGTATTGCTGGTATCCGCCAATCAGCATATTTCATGTAATTACTCACGTTACTAATTGCACTTATCGACAGCTTAAACGAAACGATCCATCCAGCTTTAGCGGTAATAATAGTGTCTGGAATCCGAACGCTCTTGATCTGGCACAAAGCTCTTCACGCGCTACCGGATCATTAATATGCTCTAGAGTATACTCGGCGTTGAACACAGGCTTACCTGCACTTATTATCGGTAAATACCCTTCGCACTCATCATACTGAAAGCACTCTTCATTTATCAGCAAATCAAAGTAGTCAACAACATCCGGTACCAACTCGACATTATTCTTTAAAGCAACCGCTAATCCGCGTTTATGCGCCTCATTGGCAAGTATCCTGACGTATACCAGCGCATCCTGCTGAGTAATATCAAAACCAGTCTCGTTTACAAAAGCATCCACATTATCGAGTTCAACACCATCACAACCAATCGCCACGGCCATATCCATTCGATTAACCATCAGCTTTACAATCTCCGGATCATTGATGTTAAGCCAGTTCTCATCATCAAAACCAATGTACGGATTGCCAAGTTCGAACGAATCGAACAGCTCTATATCAGGACGCCATGGCTCATAAGTACCTGCAGAGAAATAACAGATGACCCGCCGTCCAAGTGCATGCAATGGTTCAACTGACTTATCTGTTAGTTGAGCGAACATATCGACAACGTATACATCCGCCTCCGGCTCTAAGTTTAGCTCACCGTTCAACTGCCAGTTCCACGTGGTGTTGACTGTAAGACGCGGCCAATCACCATCGGTTATCGGAATCAGTCCATCGTCCAAAATCAATTTATCAGTAGTGTCTGCCTTCAGGAAAGCGGAGATAGGTTCGAGGTCATCCGCCAATAGAGCAGCGCCCTCGATAACATCTGTATCAAGGCTATCCGATTCACATGCTGCTAAAGCAACCGATACGACAAATGCAATACATAGTTTTGAGATTCTGCACATCTTCATACTGATCGACTAACTCATTAAATTAAAAAAAATCAGCGACTTGCAATATCAGAGATTGCACCGCTCAAATATGCGAGAACACAATACGCAATGTCACCTGACTACAACGGCAACGTAGCGGCTGAAGACAGAATTACTTGAGAGCAGAGACAATAGATGACGACAACGGAGCGATGACCGAGCGTGATGAATAGGGACAGAATTCACGTCAGAAATCTCAGCTAGTGAGTTGTGCGGGAAGTTCGGTAACAAACTTTTCACAGCCACAGTCGGCTGAGCTTGCGCGAAAAAATGCAGGCATAGCAGGGCCTACGTCGAGCCAAGTTATTATTAACAATGGTTAACGCAGCTATGGCGGCTGTGGCTTCGAGGCGTGTTATCGAACTTTCTGCACAGCCCACTAGTGAGAGTCCTCGATGGAAATTACTCATCGAGAACACCACTATCCGCGTCAGGTATCAGGTAAAAGAATCAGATATATTAGTTGCAAGCAGCTACCCTGTCTTCAACCAATCAGTGTATTTTGGTCCGGGGTCTTTCAGCCAAGGTCGTGGCAGCCAGGGTCAGGACACCCACACGTTACAACATCGCAGCAGCTACTTAACACTACGCGATTTCGCCGCTTTGGCTTTTTTGTGCTTAAGTGGTGTGGCTTTGTCGAGGCGCGGATGACTGGTTTTGAATTCCTTCTGCAGATCCTTGGATTGTTCCATACCTCTGATGGATTCAAATATTACATGTATCGCCGCAAGCACGTCACTGGTGTTTCCGCTCTCCGAAATCGTATGCATGTTTCTAATCGGAAACCCAATGGAGGTTGCAGCGCAATCTACACTTGCCAACACACCCGCCATACCATCGGTTCCTGTATCGTTGCCACAAACGTCCAGCTGCATCGGAATTTTATGTTTTAACGCAGCTTTCTTGATGTGCTGATTAAGATGCTCCGTGACTATCGCACCAGTCGAAAGCGTAAAGCCTTTACCCATTTCAAGCGGTGACATATTCCTATCCCCAATATTTGGGGCAGCAACGTAGTCATGATTAACATCAACAGCAATGATTGCATCCGGTTTTAACTCACCTGCCATAACGCGACTACCGAATCGACCGATCTCTTCGTGTGACGCAAATGCGAACTGACAACGGACTTTCTTCATCGCACTCACACCTGCCACCAGCTTGGCAACTTCCGCCGCTACAAAACAACCCAGGCCGTTGTCAAGATAAGCTCCGTAGAAAGTATCGGGGCTGAATGATCTCTTAATCGGCCGGTCGAGCAGCAATGTATCACCTGGGCGAATACCTAGTGCTTGAATCTGTCCGGCTTTATCTTCCCCGTGAATCTGCAATTCAAGATAGAGCTGTTTGGCTTTGATGCCTCTATCACCCGTGCGCTGAGCCGGTTCGGAAAAGTGAATGGCACCTAATGCCTCAACAGTGCCACCTCTTATCTCTCTAAAACTTCCTGGTTTCTGCGGATCATCACTATAAAGTACAACTTCATGGCCAATTAAGGTGCATGGAAGAAAAGCATCGCTGTTAATATAAATCTTGCCATCGGGTGCGATCTTTCTCACCTGCATGCGAATTTTGTCCGCATGACCGATGATCATCACCGTGAACATATCGTCCTTACCTGGATGTGTATCCCACACAACACCAGCATTACCCTGAAAGCGATGCAGATCCCAGCTCCTGGGTGCAAACTTGCGCATGTAAGGGTTAATCACACCTTCGGTCATGGCGCTTTCAAGTCCTACCGGACTCGGTGCCGCGATGATGTCCCGCATCACTTTGAACTGCGATTCTGGCATGGGTTTTGTCCAGGGGATCGATTTACTCATTCACTCTTTTCCAGAAGTTGTAGTACAAGTTTAGACATTGAAAGTATTAATCAGTTTCTTTGTAAAATGTAGCTTTTAAGTATAGACCGGAGAACAGATTAAGTCTCATTCATAAGCGGTTCGCGTCCTCAGGAACAATCAGCATCACTTATGACAAGGCTTGGCGCAACTGTTCTATCCTTTTTCGGTTCGCACCAAAATCACTGTGGCCAACACGGGAAGACGATCTGACGTTGAGATTTCCACCGTCAACCTGAACCAGCAGGTCATCAACAAATCTAAAAAATCCACTGCTAAAAATGGCCTGAATCGTAACACCATCGTGGGTTATGATTTTCCCTCCGATGGATTCGATAGCGGCGGTGACATCCGCCACATCGTGATCCCCTAACACTATCGGCTCAATGTAATGCTCGTCCAGCGGATCCTGCAGACTGCAGACGCAATTCGGCTTCTCTCCGCATACCGGGATCACACCTACAGACCACACCAAAGGTGCCTGTTTGCCGGAGCGAACCGCCTGGTAATAAAAGAATCCACACAACAAACACACCAGCGCTATTAAAAATATAACTATTTTCAACTTCAGATATTCCCTATAAAAATACAAAAGCCCGATACCTTCGCGCACATTTCCGTTGTATTCTGTCACAAACATCATCGGGAGCTTTCTGTGTCAGAACATGAAGAGCATCAACATCACCACGCCCCACCGTCAGAAATCGAAGAAAGGGTAAAAAAGCTGGAAGCTTTGCTGATCGATAAAAAACTTGTCGATCCTCTCAGCCTTGATCTCCTGGTTGATACCTATCAAAACCGCGTAGGTCCGAGAAACGGCGCGGCCGTGGTTGCTCGCGCCTGGAGCGATCCCGATTATCGCAAGCGGTTGTTAGAAGATGCAACGTCAGCAATAATTGAAATGGGCTATGCCGGGCGCCAGGGCGAACATTTGGTCTGCGTAGAGAATACACCTAAGGTGCACAATATGGTCGTCTGTACCTTGTGCTCCTGCTATCCATGGCCTGTTTTAGGACTACCCCCCACCTGGTATAAAGCCACAAGTTATCGATCCCGTGCTGTATCAGAGCCTAGATCGGTACTAAAAGAATTTGGTACAGAATTACATCCTGATGTCGAAGTGCGCGTTTGGGACTCTACCGCTGAGGTTCGCTACCTTGTTCTGCCGATGCAACCGGCAGGCACAGAAAGCTATTCAGTGGAACAACTGGCATCGCTGGTAAAAAGAGACGCGATGATCGGCGTTACCGAGGTGAAAGTGAACTGAAATATGCCACGGTATTCAGCTGCCAACAGAGGAGTCAAAATTTATGAATGGTGCCCATGATCTCGGCGGAAAGCACGGCTTCGGACCGATTGATCGTTCTCAAACAGAAAACTTTGTCCACCCTTGGGAAGAATCCGTGTTCGGCCTGACACTCACTTGCGGCATGTTGGGCCAATGGAATCTAGATCAGTCCAGATATGCCCGCGAAAAAACCGATCCAGCGCATTATCTATCCAGTACATACTATGAACACTGGCTTCACGGACTTGAATTATTGTTAGTCGAAAAGGGACTGATCACAAAGGATGAGTTAACTGACGGCAAGGCTGCAGCTAAAACTAAACTTCAGCGTGTCAGTCCTGAGCAAGCACTACAGATTGTTCGTTCAGGCGCACCAACAGAACTTCCTCAGAAGAATCCAAGCCGCTTTGCAGTTAATCAAACGGTAGTGGTAAAAACCAATAACCCGAAGTCACACACAAGAGCACCTACCTACATCATGGGTGTAAAAGGCACGATCCACAAATTACACGGCGCGCATATTTTTGCAGATGAACATGCAAAGTCCGGCAACAAAGTCCCAGAGAATCTCTACAATGTTCGATTTGATGGCAAGGACATCTGGGGCAGTGATGCTGAACCAAACAGCTGCGTCTACATAGACTTATTTGAACCCTATCTTTTGTCATTTGCAGACTAGCAAAAATAGTTCTCCAGCTAACAACATACCTTCTGCTAACACGAATATTAAAGCAATGAGCAATCAACCACCAGCAAGCTTTGAACAACAGCCTACTAAAAATGGCGAACCAGTCTTCGATGCACCATGGCAGGCCAAAGCATTTGCCATGACGGTCAAGCTCAATGAATCCGGTATATTTACCTGGACTGAGTGGGCTGATCGACTATCAAAACACATAGCAGAGTTTGAAACGCACAGTAAAATTAGTAACAGCGACAACTACTACACCTTGTGGCAAAGTGCTCTCGAAAGTCTGGTGGATGAAAAAACTGGTTCTACCAAAGAATCTAATGATTAAGAATTTTAGAAAGGAAGTCTTGAGCGCGCGCGCTTCGTGGTGATCCAAAAAAATCGTCAGATTTGGCATCTTCCACTATCTCACCGTAATCCATAAACACAACGCGATCTGCCACCTTACGCGCAAATCCCATTTCATGGGTGACCACCATCATAGTCATTCCTTCCCCGGCTAACGAAACCATTACATCTAACACCTCGTTAATCATCTCCGGATCTAGTGCAGACGTCGGCTCATCAAACAGCATAGCCATTGGCTCCATGGCCAGGCCTCTGGCAATAGCGACTCGTTGTTGTTGGCCGCCAGACAATTGGCTGGGAAATTTAAGCGCATGTTCTGACAGGTCCACCCGCTTCAACAATGCCGCAGCTTTTTCAGATGCCTCTTCATCGGAGCGTCCCAACACTTTGATTTGACCAATCTCGATATTGTCAGTCACATTCATATGAGGAAATAGTTCGAAATTTTGAAACACCATACCAATCCTTGATCGCATCTTATCCAGATTGGTCGATTTTGCTGTGATACTAACGCCGTCGACCACGATGTCACCACTATTAATTGGCTCAAGTCCGTTTACAGTTTTGATCAAGGTAGACTTACCCGAACCCGATGGGCCACAGACGACAATCACCTCGCCCTTGGCTACTTTCAATGAGCAATCTTTAAGCACTTGAAAATCTTTTCCATACCACTTATTGACAGCCATCATCTCAATCATTAGCAAACTTTCTTTGTAATTGTTTAACACCTAAAGACGCTGTAAAGCACAACACAAAATACACAACAGCTACGAAGAGAAACATCTCAACCAACCTTTGATCTCGATTGGCTACTATTTCCGCGCTGACAAGAAAATCCCTTAGCCCGACAACATAGACCAGCGACGTATCCTGAAACAGGATGATGGCCTGAGTTAATAAAATTGGTGTCATGGCTCGAAAGGCTTGTGGCAGCACCACATTAGTCATAGATTGCCAATAAGTCATGCCTATTGCGCGCGCGGCTGCCAACTGCCCTGTGCTTACAGAGTTAATTCCAGCTCGAATAATTTCAGAGTAATAAGCAGCTTCAAAGAGGATAAATGCCACCAACACCGAACTGAACGCACCCACTGGCCGGCCCATAATTAATGGCACAAGGAAAAACAACCAGAAAATCACCAGAATCAAAGGTAGCGATCGAAAAAAATTCACATAGGCGGCAGCTATTTGCGCTAACACTGGCACTTTGGCAATGCGTAAAAGAGCGAGGAAAGTACCTAGAATCATCCCCCCGACTATTGCTAATGCAGTAAGGAGGAAAGTCATTTTCATTCCCTCCACAAGCAACTCTGAGTTAGCGGGTATTACAGAAAAATCAAGATCCACTAGGCACCTCCAGAGGCGAAAGTACCAGGCAGCGCCGTACGTTTATCAACAAAACGCATTAAAAACATCACAGTAAAAGTAACTAACGAATACACAATGGTGGCAGCAGTAAACGCTTCAAAGCCCTGAAATGTGTATTCCTCAATTTGTCGTGTCATTGCCGTCAGCTCTACTACACCGATAGTAAGTGCCAATGACGATTGCTTGAAGATGGTAAGAAATTCACTCGTTAGTGGTGGAATAATTATGCGATAAGCATTAGGTAAAAGTATGTGCCGATAAACTTGAGGCTCTGTCATACCAATAGCCCGGCCAGCTTGCCGCTGCCCAACACCAACTGCTTCTATGCCGGACCGCACCTGCTCACAGACACGAGATGCCGTGTATAAACCAAGCGCTACTATGGCAGTGGTCATTGCCGGTGCAGGCATATCACGCTTTACCCATCTGCCCCAGTCGTCCGGTAGAATTTCAGGGAAAACGAAATACCAGAGAAACAGCTGCACCAGAATCGGGATGTTACGGAAAAGCTCTACATAACAAGTTCCAATTGCACGCAAAATCGGACTGGAAGTTGTGCGAAACACACCAAGAATAGACCCTAGCGTGAATGCGATTACCCAGGCCAGTAACGAGATTACAATAGTCCACCATAACCCTTCTAGTATCCAACCTGCGTAGGGATCACGAAACAGGATTCCCCAATCCCAATTATAGTTCAATCCATCCTCCGCTGTAGTCTTGAGTTCGAGCGAGCATTGCACTCGCCCGAACTTTGTGGATCACATAAGACAACGTTTCTTAGTCAGTGTGTTAATAGAGACTAATCTGGAAGGGCCTGTACTTCAAAGGCGGTACCCAGAGTAGCGGATAAAGGCATGTTGATACCTGTAGGACCGGGCTCAAACCATTTCGCATAGATTTCCTTCATCTCACCTGAGCGCATTAACCCTGCCATAACGACGCGACCAAGACGTTCAAAAGTGGAGTCGTTGCGTTGCACCATTAAGGCATAGGGATCGAATGACAGATACCGACCGGTTACCTGGAATTGCGAAGGATCCTTGGATTTTGAGATCAAGCCAAACAACAGAACATCATCAGATCCGTATGCGTCAATGCGGTCAGTCTCCAACGCCAACCAGCCCTGACTATGATCTTTGACAGGAACAACTTTTACATCAAGTCCCTTCTCTTCGATGACAGCCTTTATCGCTTTCTCGTTAGTAGTCCCCGACGACAGGCCAATCGCTTTACCATTCATGTCTTCAATTTGAGTTATTCCGGAACCTTTTTTTGAAGCTATCTTGGTGCCGGTGATAAAGGTGGTCGGAAGATATTCCACCTGCTTTTGACGAGTTAAGTTATTGGTGGTGGAACCACACTCCATATCGATAGTTCCATTGGCAATCAATGGTATTCGAGTTTGGCCGGTCACCGGCGTGTATTTAACTTCGATATCATCCATACCGAGCTCGGCCTTTATCGCATCGACAATTTTCATGCATAAGTCAATCGAATAACCGATGGGCTCGTTCTCCGGACCAATGTACGAAAATGGAATAGATGTTTCCCGGTGACCAATATTTACAACACCACGCTCAGCAATACGCTTTAGTGTTGGGCTGTCACCAGCATCGGCGATGGCTACGCCAGAAACACTTGCAATTGCAAACGCAACTGCAGCGAGTTTAACTATGATTCTTTTCACTATTGCTGCTCCAAATTAAGTGGTTTCGATAATCTGCTTCAGTACAAGCTTCGCCTATCACAGTGGCAGATATTTTTTGACAACGCAAATACATCCAGTGCCGTGTTCGCATATACACACAGGCAGCAAGATGCACTGATCTTGCTTTGATACGCACATCATCATAAGCGCATTAATTGAAAAAAATCAACAATGATGATCAATATCGCTATGAGAGAATGTTTCTGAGGAGCAAACAGCGCGTTTGCGCTACAAATTGCTTATAGGCTGAGTAATCGATACCGATGGCATGCACTACAGGCGGCTACCTGGAAGCCTGAATAAATAGACATCAACAGCCAGCAAATTCGTTGAATAATTGTCCCGCTTAAAGATCAATATCAAGCAACATCAAGGAATGATCAGAATATTTTTTCTCACGAACAGCATGATCGTATCTTACCTCAAGGACTGAACGGTTCAGTTCCTTTGATACCAATGCATGATCATAACGAAACCCGTTGGACTTTCTGGTACTTACCCAGGTGAACTCTCGTGCGTCTGGGTTTCGTTCACGCCATGCATCGTGCCAGCCATTGGATAGCAATTGTTGAAATAGTTGCGTTGCATAAAATGTTTTAGTCTCGGAGTCGACTAACGGAATTCCACAATTAAAATCTCCGATTAATAAAGAACACTCGCTCAACCATGGTAATGGTAAATCCAGCAAAGCCGTAAATAAGGGTATCTGCTCTTTCTTCTGCGGAAAATGCACCGCAATCAGATTAAGATCAACCGTTGCAGAAACTTCAAGACTGGCTTTCAGTGCTTTGGCCGGAGAGGTAGTATCAGGAAACACCTCGGCCTGCATTGCAAGCCTCGTCGCAATTATCAAACTGTTCTCTCGAGCGCTTGATGTTTCAGGCGCGAACACAGTATCCAGCCCAAGCGACTTCAATCCATCGAGTAAAATCCGTTTGCTGCTACCATGCCTGAACTCCTGTAGGGTAACAATATCAGGATCATGTTCTTCAATCGTTCTAAGTATCTGCTCACAGCGAGTACCGCCACCATGCAGGATGTTCCAACTCAATATACGCAGTGGTTTCAAAGAGGCTTACTTCTGTGCTTTTTTCTATTTACCAAAACTTATAGTGTCGACCAACCGGAGACAAAATATTTTTTCTCCCAGTCTTTCCAGTATTGTTCGAGTTGCTCTTGCGAGCTACTGACGCGAATCTCATGCTTCAGCGGATCTTTGCGATTGGGACTGTAATCTGTCAGATGCAATACAAAGGCCGGATAGTCTTTTGATTTCTCTTCCTTGTTGGTCTTCCACATCATAAGCTTGCGCACCATTGTGGCACCTCTAAGCTCTTTGGTTGCAACAGCACGCTTTAATAACTCACTCGCAGGGAGTTTAAGTTCTTCACTGACAACATTGGCAGACGGTATTTCAACAATATCGGTAAGTTGGGAAAATCGAACGTCTTCCTTATTGGCCTTTTTATCATCCCTGACTCTAACGAACTGGGGCGAAATAATACTGCACAAGGGCAGGCGCCTGACGCCCTCCCATAGGCGTTCATCTTCGTTCCACTCAAGCACCATTCGATCTATGGTATTGCCACGCGAAGTGCGCGCAATCATATCCAGACAAGAGATCTCAAAGACGATACCCGGCTCAATCATGCGGTAGGCGACACGATCAGAGTTTACTTCTGCATATTCACTTTCCACCACATGCTCTTCGAGCATTTTCAGCAGGCTGGCTCTTTCATCATCAGAGAATCCCCCGCCGACCCTGCCAATGACATGAAATGTGTCATCGGAACGGACTGCTGCGAGCATGACGTCGTGCAACATACCGGAACGATCATCCAGACCTTCAGTAAATCCGACAGCAACCAGATCAATGGTATGTCTTGGCTTTACCTTGAAAACACCCGCCGTGTCACTGCGTGCAACAACACCTTCAGCGCTTTCACCATCTACCCACTTTTTAAATTGAGTAAGGACCGCTTTACTACCGTCCCCAATCACTGTTTCTACGGGATGTACACGATCTGCCTCACCGAATATTTCGGTTATTCTGTCAAAGCGTTCAGCGTACTGACCACTGCGCTGTTCATCATTCCATTCATAGATATTGAAGATACCAAAGCAAAGACTGGCCACATCTGCCTCTGATTTAGGTGCACGCGCTACCCGCACAACATCATGTACCCGCGGTCGGTTACCATCTTCACGTCGCACATACAACTCACCACCAAACATGGCAAATCGCACCCCGGTTTCATCCAACGCTGCCTTCGCCTCGTCATGAAATGGCGCACCCATTCTTATGGTGCCACCCGGGTTGATTGTAAATACCTCACCCTCGTTGTAGACAAGACAGGTGAACTCACCGTCTATCTTGCGACTGATATGATAGTCGCCAGAGGGAATACGTTTTTTAGCGTGATCACGATCAAGTGCCATGGTCATTTGACCAAGCTGCCTGCGCCTCATTCGAACCCGCTGCAGCACGGTGTTGTCACTCAGCGCATCTGCCTTGCCAGTAAGATAATTTCCAATCTGTTTCTTGCAGGCTTCAGGGTTTATTAATGTCATCTCAGCCTCGCCTATTTCTTCTGTTTCGCAGCTTCTTTGCTGCCAGTCATTTGCTTAACTGCATGCGCCACTTCAGCATGCAAATTATCAGTCTCCTCCACCGCCTTGAGCAATCTGCGCCTGGAGCCCAGCGGAATATCAAGTTCTTTCAGATCGTCATCTGTCAGTTCAGCTATTACGTCAACATCAATCTCGTGCTCAATAAATAGTTTTAAGTACTTGCCCATGCGAATACTCTTCAGCCAGATACCAAGATCTTCGCTTGTAATACCCGATGCTGATTCGGCTTTTACGTTTTTGGCTTTTGCAGTTTCCGAACTGGAGTCTCTTGCATCTTCCGTCTCTTTATTGTCGGCTTTGTCTGGCTTACCCTCTTTAGTTTTAGATAAATTTTTACTGGATTCTTTTGCTGTTACTTCCGCAGCAGCTTTCTTTTCCGGTTTTGTCTTCTCGGGTTTTTTCTTTTCTGGTTCTGACTTCTTTGCCGCAACCTCATCCGGCGCTTCGGAAGTTTTTTCCGCTTCTGCCTTTTTAGTTTTCACAGGAGCTTTAGCAGCCGCCTGCTTTTTAGTGCTCGCTTTTTCGTCTCTAGACTTTTCATCCTTATCGGCCTTTCTGGTATCTGAAGGGACTTTCAGTTCCAGATTAGATAAATGTAAAAGCAGCAAGTACTTGTCACCGTCAACTCTGCCCTCTAAAAAACCCCGATACGGCACACTACCTCGCCGGAACACCAGAGGGTCCCGCCCCTTACTACCACCACCAACCATCATCAGGACATTCGCTTCTGATAGTTCTTTTGCCATGCCATACAGAAAGTCATAGGTCAGACCATTGATGTGTACTATCTGTAGCTTGGAAGCAAAGACAAACCTGCGCACCGCTTCATCTTTGTTGAACTTCCTGCCAGTCCAGGTAAGCGGTATTTCTGAATCAACATTGGCCTCAGGCTGATTACGCGGTCGCTTCTCACGCACTGAACCATCGGGGCCACGCACAATCTCCTCCTGCTCGATACGATAGACAATGCCATCCGATGAATCAACATAGACCTTGGAAACACCCCACAAGTACAAGCCACAGATCTCCATATCAACCTCAGGATCACTTTCCACCAGTGCTTTACCCAAAGCCTCAGCATCTCCTTCGTGTTGCTTTACCAGCGTTTCATAGTCATGCTCGACCGTTGCTTTGAGAACTTTGCGTGTGTACGCCGATTTCTTTTCATCATCAACATAGCGAACTTCCTCATCAACACCTGTGGGTTCAGCTTTCACCACAGCATCACGGCTGCGACTGTCGGTCAGATTCACATTAGGCATAAAACATTCTCCGATGTGCTATTTCTGTCATTTGGATTTTCAATAACAAAGACTCAAAGCATTTCAAAATCAAAATCACCGACTTCTTCATCTTCTTCCTGATCAACAAAACATACTGCTGCCTGATCCAGCCCCACATAGTCAATGGAAGACGGCTTGCCAACCATCATCCAGATCATTCCATCCTTGCTGCCGAGTAAAAAAGCCGGATCAGCAGAGATACCTTCGCGATAGAGAAAATCAAAGCGAAATATTTTTCCATCAGCAATTTCTTTGACGATCGCAGGATCCATATCTTCACCAGCACCAATAAGGTACACAAGCCTGGAGCTGTAATTAAGAAACTCCTCAAGTGTGACTGTCTGTTCAAGTTCGATAGTAATATCAAAGCTCGATGGCAGCAGAGGCAACTCCTCACCCGATAAATTTACAGGCTTAAGCTCACCACGTTCGACCCACTCACCATCGGAGCTTATGTATCCGAGAGCCGTACCACCGTAGGGAATGAGGGTTTTACCATCATTGGCGAGTGTCGCGAGCCCACAACGATTGCCATCTATATCGCGAGTTTCAACATCGACGGAACCATATAGTTTTCTACGATCTATTTTATTAAGTTCGCACTCAAACTCTGAACCGCCATATTTAAACTTTAATGCTCTTGGCATATTCTTACTCCATTGCCCTGCACATCTTATTTAAGACGCCCGGGCTTTTATTCACATTAGTTACACAGTCTTTCCGTTAGCTCTAGTGCCTGCTCGAACGCTGCAACACCATCATCCATCGGCCTGCATGAAACTCCGCGATCGTCAATATAAGCATTGGCAGGTGGTTTACCCTGACCTGTATGTATCCGATCAAATGCAAAGCCATGCTCCGTTAGCCAGTCTTCAATGCGCACAATCAACTTTCTCTGTTCGGCACTGTTACCACCACCCGGCTTTTGCTGAGACAGCCGCGAGGTAAGCACTACCACATCTGCAATTTTGGCTAACTCTCGAGTAAACTCTACCGCTCCGTCCACAGGATCACCAATTTCCGACAGGCTGCTCACACCGATGTTCTGCGCCAAAACACCATCAAGATCAATACAAACCGTAGCCTTTCCACTGCGTTTAAAACTCCGTTTTCTGTCAACAGCCCGCCTAGGCTTTTCCGTGTTCTTTGCGTCAGTTCTTAATGCTTCACCGCGCTTTCCCTGAACACCACGTATCGTAATCCGGCTGTGATTATCAGGCGCACTGACTGCAGGCGGAGGCGGCCCACCGATACACTGAACCATTGCATCAACTGCTGCGTGACCAGATAACCACGGATCGTCCAGCCACTCATCACCACTCCAGACACGAGCGTAGTGATCTCTGGAATGATGCAAACCCGGTAGTCGAAACCACGCGCCAAGTACATCTTCTCCGTCCTTTTTTACCTTTGGTTTTTTAGGAAACGTTTCAGGTTCTTCACTTAAATTTGTCTCCTCCCAGGTAGAAACAATCGACCATGCAAACGCAAATACATGCTCAGTAGGTGCCGGCTCTTCAAACAATATCCAAAGGTGATATCCACCATTGTTATTAGAGTCAAACAGTAACGGGTCATAACCCATCGATTGCAGTTGTCGCCACCACTTCAAAGCGCCTACCAGATTTCTGCGTGAGTGCTCTTCCGCATCAGCTTTGTTATCGTCATGCATATCGATATCAATGCCAAGCCACTTGCTGGTGTCTTCCTTGCTCTTGGCATGCAAGCCAATAATCTGTGGTCGCCTGCGATGCTGGCTTGCAAAGTGACGTGTGAGCTTATCAAGTGTCACCATATCCGGGCCACGCTTGGCTGCCACCGGCAATGTCATCGCTTTGTAAGTTCTGCCGAGTTTCTTTTTCTCGCCCTCTGTGAGAGATGCGTACTGGCCCCAGACATCTTTGCGATTGACCAGTTTTTCCATCGCCCACTCGGCTAACTCGCTCGAGCGCGATTTCCATTCTTCTGCAACTATTTCGTAGTGACTGGCCATGAGATATGGAGCTCTTGTGAACTCTCTTAGTATAATGCGCTATATCTTGTAGAACCGTGATGCGGGACCACCCGTATCAACGCCGTTTCTATTGGTATACAACACCTTACTGCACTGCGGATACTGTTTGCAAAGTAATACGGTGCCGTAATCCGCGGGCGTACACTGATCTCTTGTGTCCAAACGCTTCATCTACTGGTATAAAGCAAAAAATACAGCATGCAAACTCTTCGCAACACCTTCCTCATCGCCGCAACAGAGTTATCTCGCGCCTTGGTGACCCGCCGTGGTCTTATTTCACTGGCGGCGTTCACACTTCTGTGGATGCTGATACTCACCGCAATCATTAGGACCGCACCTATGCTGGTTCAAAACGGCGCATCTATCGGATCAATGCTTGGCTCTGAAACTATTCTGTCAATAGCCAAATGGAAGGTAGAGGAATTCGGTGTTCACTGGTTTATCGGTCTGTATGTTTTTCCGATTTGTTGCGTGTTTTACGCTGCTGATCAAACGGCCTCGGACAGAACGCGCGGTACATTAAAACTTCTCACACTGCATACCAGTCGCAGCAGTTTATTCCTTGGCAGATTCACAGGCATGATGGCAGTGCAGGCCATTGTCATTGCCCTGACTTTGATAAGCACATTGGTTGTTGCAGCTCTTCGTGATCCTGCATTGATCACAGGGTCTGTTGCCAACGCCTGGTTTATCTGGGTAAACCTGATGATTGTACTTGCTCCGTACACTGCACTGATGGCGGTTATCTCTTTGTTTGCGAAGTCGGGTATGCAGGCAATGACTTATGCGAGCATATTATGGATCGTACTACTATTCGTTATCTACTGGCTATCCAGCCGATTTCCGGAAGCGGTACTATTAAAATCGATATTTCCAGGTTCGCAGATTAGTGCACTGGTAAAACATCATGACTGGAGTTCTCTCGGCACAGTGCTGATACCTGCTATTCAAACACTCGTCTTCCTGGCGCTAGGCATATTCATCATGCAAAGGGTAGATCTGTAATGGCCATAATCAGATGTGAAAAGCTTTCCAAGCACTATGGCAAGCTACGGGCGCTCAATAATATCGACCTGACTATTGAAGCAGGCAAGCCCGTCGCACTGGTAGGCCCGAATGGCGCTGGTAAAACTACCCTGATGAGCCTGATTGGTGGCTTTATACGCCCGTCGACTGGCACTGTCACAGTATGTGGAGCTGCAGCAGGTCATTCCTCTGTAAAGAGCAAACTCTCCGTATTGCCGCAAGATGCTCTATTTGATCCGAACTTCTCTATCGGTTCACAGTTGACTCTCTATGCCAAGCTTAGAGGGGTAGATAACCCGAAGCAGGAAGTGGCAAAAGCACTGGAACTTGTCCAGCTGCAAGATAGATTTAAAAGTAAATCCACCGAGTTAAGCCATGGTATGAGCAAGCGATTGCTAATCGCACAGACCTTACTCGGCAACCCGGAAATCATTCTACTTGATGAACCCACAGCTGGCATCGACCCGCCTAACGCCAAACTGATTCGCGATCTTATCGCGAGTGAATCATCGAATACCACCTTTGTAGTGAGCTCCCACAACCTTGATGAACTTGAAAAAGTCTGTGATACCGTGATCCACCTTGCTGACGGCAAGCTGGTGTCGCAGGGTAGCATCTCAGATGAAGTTAGTGAGCAGGGCTTTCTAACA
Source organism: uncultured Granulosicoccaceae bacterium (assembly GCA_938020525.1). GTDB lineage: Bacteria > Pseudomonadota > Gammaproteobacteria > Granulosicoccales > Granulosicoccaceae. The sequence continues at coordinate 21,064 of CALIHW010000025.1, forward strand.
CTACAGGCAGACTATGAAGCTGGTCAGTACATCGAATCAGTGGCAGGTCTGATTAAACTCGGACAAAACCAGCACAACGAATTCATTATCGAGTTCGACGCAGTCAACCATCCACAGTTTCATATCGCGATGCTAAAAAACCTCGCGGATAACAATGTTCGCTTTAAAAAGCTGATTAACGGCAGAACACTGGAAGAAAAAATGTATAGTCAAAGTCAATAATAACCATTGATGATTATCAGAGCAGTAAGTAGCTAAAAATCAGTAGCTACTCCACCCTGCTCCTTTCTCTTGGCTACAAATTCTTGCAACTCACTTTTAATCGCCGCATCAATCGGTGGCTCTTCGTAATTCGCCAATCTTTGCTTCCACACTTTGTTGGCCTTTTGCATTGCATCGGGCCGCCCCGCCTCGTCCCATGATTCATAATTGCGCCAATCACTCAATACCGGGCTGTAAAAAGCGTCTTTAAACCTTTCCTGCGTATGATCGGTGCCAAAGAAATGGCCACCCGGACCAACATCGTTTATTGCCCGTAAACCCAGTTCATCCTCCGAGAAATCCAGTGGCTCCAGAAACTCGGCCACCATCTGCAGCAAATCAATATCCAGTATCAGCTTTTCAAACGAACAACAAAGCCCGCCTTCCATCCAGCCTGCACCATGCTTGAGCAAATGCCCGCCGCTGTTAATTGCACCCCACAAAGAAAAAACAGATTCATAGGCGGCTTGCGCATCCATCGTATTAGCAGCACAGACATTTGAGGTGCGGTACGGGATGTTATATCGCCGTGCCAGCTGACCGCCGATATGCTGAGCCTTCATATATTCTGGCGTGCCGAATGCAGGCGCACCCGATTGCATATCAACATTCGATGTAAAGCCACCATACATTGCCGGCGCACCCTGCCTGACCATTTGAGAAAATGCAATGCCTGCCAATGCTTCTGCATTCTGTAAAACCAGGGCACCGGGAATAGTCACCGGTGCCATTGCACCGGATAGAGTAAACGGCGTAATCACAACCGGTTGATTCATTGATGCCATATCAATGATGCCTTGCATCATTGGTATATCCAGCTGCAAGGGTGAGTTGGTATTGATAATAGTAAAAACGGACGGCTCTTTCTCAAGCTGTTCAGAACTAATGCCACGGGCAATACGGGTCATTTCTATAGCATCGGTAACACGCTCATGGCCAAGCGAATAGATACAATAACTTTTATCAGTCAGCGTTATGAAGTCAGCAATGCAATCAAGATGTCTGACAGATGCATGAATATCGGTAGGCTCTACAGGATATCCGCCGATAAAATGCAAAATGTTGTGCATCTGCCCGAGACGCAGAAAGTTGCGGTAGTCATTTTGATTACCAGTACGTCTGCCACGATCGAGACAGGAACTGTTCGGTGCACTACCCATTAACCCAAAAAGAAGTTGGTTCCCACCGACAGTCAGATTGTGCTCAGGGTTGCGCGCATGCAACGTAAATTGCGAAGGCACCGTGGCCAGATGCTCCTCTATTAACTGCTCATCAAAACGTACAGTCTGTGTCGCTTCGTCAACCTCGGCACCGGCATCCATAAAAATGTCTCTGGCGCCCTCGTGAAGCACTTTTATGCCATTGTCTTTGAGTACTTTGAGCGATGCATGGTGAATCAGATCGACGGCATCGGGTGATGCCAGATCTATCGGCGAGAAATGCCGTACCGGTTGTAAAAAAGGTTTTTGGCTGATCGATGTACTGGCGGCAGGCCGGGCTCGACGTCTGCGTTTTTTCCGCACTCGACTTGCTGTACCTTTAGGGGCGGTACCTTTTGGGGCTGCACTTTCTGTGGCAGGGATGTTTGTATCTTCATTACCCATGGCAAATCGCCTGACATTGTCCAATTGGTTTAGACTTCAACTGAACGGCTGAAACTTGTTAGAATTGCATCCAGCTTTCAAAGCCACTCTAGAGCAAAATCTGTTGAATTACATAAGCACACGCGGCGGTGAATCTCTTAATCTCGCACAGATCCTGACCCGCGGCACCGCTATTGACGGCGGATTATTTGTACCGGAAAAATGGCCATCAGTCAGCCAGACACAATTGTCAAAACTGTTGACTGGCGAATATACGGAAATTGCTGGGCGCGTGCTGGAGCTTTTTGGCGCAGACTCGCTGGCGACAAACAGTATCACCGATGTCGTCAGCAAAGCCATGCAGGCTTTTCCTCAGCCGGTCGGCCCGCCTGTCACTCAACTCAAAAAAGGCCTCTGGACACTGGAACTAATGCACGGGCCGACGCTCGCATTCAAAGACTTTGCACTGGCACCGCTGGCAGAAATAATCGCCTCGACTCTTATGCACGAGAATCGTCAGGCAACCGTACTTTGCGCCACCTCGGGTGATACAGGTGCTGCCACTGTTTCTGCATTTGCTAACAGGGATAACCTTCGTGCTGTAGTACTGTTTCCCGAGGGCGGGGTATCCGAGTTTCAACGCAAGCAAATGACCACCACGGGCGCGGACAACGTTCTGACACTGTGTGTTAAGGGTGACTTTGATGCGTGCCAGCATATGGTTAAAGCCCTCTATCAAACCGATGCAGCAAAAGCATACGGCTATACAGCCGTCAACTCGATCAATTTGGTTAGAATTTTGTTGCAAACAGCGTACTACTTTCGCACCAGCGGATTGATAAAATCTAAGACTGGTAACGCCAGCAATTTTGTTGTACCTACCGGAAATTTCGGTAACGTCTATGCGGCCTACATAGCCAAACAAATGGGCGCACCAATCAATCGCTTAATAGTTACCTCAAATGACAATGATGTACTACCAAGATTATTCGAAAGCAGCATCATGCAAGGTAACACTACAGTAAAAACTATTTCTCCAAGTATGGATATACAAGTATCCAGCAATTTTGAACGACTACTCTGGCATATAAAAAACGGTGACGGTAGTGCTGTTCAAGCCGCACAGCAATCTTTAGAAACTAACAGTCGATACACGCTATCTGAAACAGAGATGCAAAGCCTGACAACAGACTTTCAGGCACTCAGGTGCACAGAATCAGAAGCGAACAGTGCCATGCAGCATATGCAGAATAAATTCAACAAGACAATCTGTCCTCACACAGCAACCGGCGTTCACGCCTACTTAACACTTGGGGACGATAGTGAAGCAGAAACAATTATTGTGGAAACCGCACATCCGGCAAAATTCAGCGAAGCTGTAGCGAAAGCCACAGGCATAACACCAACAGTTCCTTCACATGCATCGCAGCTTATGGAAAGCCAGGAAGTGATGCACTCGGTCGATGCGAATATTCAAGCGGTTCAGGCCACCATCGACGATTTTTTCAGCTAGGACTCATTCTCCGAATCACCCATAACGAAATACACAGGCCAAACACACAGGCCAAACATCCGGCCTGTTACGCGCAAGAGTAATTTTTTAACTCAAAAGTATGAAAGCTGTAAACACGGCCGGTTCACATTTTCTCAAAAAGCGGCCCGCGTTTCGCCTGACCGCAAGTCATACCTCTTCCAAGTATCGCAGCCAAGTCACATCTGCACGAGGTCTATTCCTTAAGTATCAAACCTTTCCAGCCGCTTCTCTATCTATACAGATAAGAATAACAATCCGACTTCAGTCTGGATAGGCACTAATGACCAGGAAGAAGAGAATCAAGCTACACCGATCTCCGATCCGCAGTAACCGCGGTCGTGGCATTTCTGCGCCTGATAAAAACACCACCTCTATCCAATTAGAAGTGCTGGAACAACGGGTTATGTTTTCAGCAGATGTGCTTGGTATCCCACTCACAGAATGGGCTGCCGACACGACAATTGATGATGCTGTCGATCAGCCATTCTGGTCGGCTGAATCTGACAACACAGACGAACTTATTTTTATTGATTCATCAGTACCGCAAAGGCAGGTACTAATTGATGACCTGCGTCAACAGATTAGCAAAGGCAGAAGTGCGGTAATTGTATTGCTACAACCTGTGGACGACGGGCTCAACACAATAACCGAGACGCTCAAAAATTATAACTCACTAAGTGCTATTCATATTATTTCACATGGCAGTGATCAGGGAATTGCAATTGGAGATACCTGGCTTACCAATGATGTTGCACTGGAAAACATCTCACTGTTAAACCAGTGGCAGTCAGCCCTAACGGACTCTGCAGATCTGCTTATCTATGGATGCAACCTTGCGGCTTCTGACAATGGCTTATCCCTTGTTAATACTTTGGCCAGGGAAACACAAGCGGATGTTGCTGCAAGTATCGACAGTACCGGCCACAACAATCTTGGCGCTAACTGGACACTGGAGCATGCCAGCGGCCCAATAGAGAGCAATATCCATCTATCTGATGCAGCAAGACAGGCCTGGGAGAACGAGCTTGCTACAAAACTGCAAGCGATCGACGACGATCTTGGTTCAGTAGTTCCCAATACACCATTAATTCTGGGTGATGACCCGACAATTGCAGATGTAGATCTTACCGCAAACGATTTTATAGTTCCCGGTAACGATAATATAAGCTTTATAAATGTTGTGGACCCGGTAAACGGTTCCATCACTGAAAACAACAATGACACATTTACGTTTACCCCTGATACTAATCACTTTGGTCCGGCAAGCGCTGATTATATTATCTCAGACGGTGGTAACGATCTAATCCACCACTGGAGGCTTGACAGCAATGCAAACGGTGTGGCGGTGGATCAAACAGGTAGAAACGATGGGATTGTCTCAGGTTCTTCGTTTAATTTCGGCCCTCCTGCCTACCTCGAGTTCATCGAAAACGACGCTGTGCAAGATAAAATACTAATCCCCCCTGTCGATTTTCCAGACACCTTCACGCTGAGTTTTGAATTCAGACTGGATGAAGAAGGCGTCCTAAAGGTAGAGCAGTTTCTGGATATTGGAGAGTCCAACCCTATACTATCAAACGCCGGTTCTATAGGTATCTGGTATGGGAACAATGAAATCCACACCGCTCTCCAGGGAACGCAAGATGATAACGGAGTCTATATATCCATTCCAGTTGCTTCAATTATTAATGCTGGCGGCACCAACAACTGGCACAGTTATACGCTAGCAGTCGACAATAGCGGCGCAACCCCAAGAACAGACATCTACATAGATGACATGCTGCAAAGAACGATAGCGATCGGCAAAGGTAGCCTTGGATTCAATGACATATATATGGCAGCTTGGGATCCACTCGATATATTTTTTGACTTCTCACTGGATTCGCAGCTCTATGAACACCATATGCGGGACTTTCGAATCTATGAAGGTGTAAAAGTCCCCACCGCCACAAACGACTTTCTGCATGATCCAGTCCTTTATAGCGATGCAACCGTTGATCTTACCTATACAAACGTTCCCAGTGATGCACCGGATATCACGCTAAATGCTCCTGCTACATTGACAGTAACAGAAGACACAACACTATCAGTAATACCGTCAGTTAGCTTCACACATGGTCTTGATCCAAATACTCAACTAAGAGCAACTATCGAAGCAGAAAACGGTACTTTGAAAGCATCAGGTGCAACCAATGTTGTAGTTGCAGGGGTTGATACCAATTTGCTAACGATCGAAGGCACTCCTGCGAATGTAAACGCTGCCTTAAGCCTGCTTGAGTACAATTCAGATCCGCACTTTCACGGAGCGGATACGCTACTCGTTAACATTGATGCGCTGAAGCTCACCGATATGCAAGATATCAACTGGCAGCAAAGCACAAGCAGTCAGCAACCGATCTCCCCACAAACTCTGGTAGATGACCCGGTCAGAGGAAAGGTCATAGAATTAAGGAATGGAGATTACCTTGAACATTCCACTATTCCAGCAGCTCAGGAGCTATCCTTCAGTGCCTGGGTGAATCTGGAAGGCACAGGTGCAACCGGTGCAGAGCTCTTTAATATCAGCAACAATGTTGGTTTGCGCTTGGACAATAGTACAGCAGGCGTAACCGGATTTTTCAAAAACGCCCCTGCTGGAACCTGGTTGCTCACCAATTCACCAAATGATCCGGATGCCAAAATTGAAGGTAAAGGCTGGCAACACGTTGCCTATGTAATCACCGATGGACACCAGGCGATTTATATAAATGGCGTGGAAGTAGCGACTACTTATCACTCCACCTACGATATTCTAGATGGCAACGGAGCACCGCAACCGCTTATCGACTACAGCACCGGCACGCTAACCAGAATTGGGGCGCACGCTCCAAACAGCGATACGCAATTCCAGTTCGATGGCCTGGTTGATGATGCTGCAATTCATGCGCGCGAATTATCCGTAGAGGAAATACAAGCTTTGGCAACGGGTGCATCATATGCTGGCGAAACATCAGCAACACAATTAACCGTCACGCCTGTGAATGACGCACCGGTTCTTAGCAACTCAGTTTCTGATTCCACTGTTGTAACCAATACCTTGCCGATTAACGAAGCCACTGCGCCGCAAAATATTGTACTCGAACCGATTATTGAAATTAGAGATATCGAAGCAGAATTCTCCGGCAACTACAATCACGCGACCTTAACACTTGAAAGAACAAACGCATCGCCCGACGGTGAACCAGGGCAACCTCCTGGCGCTAACGCAGATGATCTGTTCTCAAGTAATCTACCGGCATCATTTGGAAACCTTGCCGAAGGAACAATCCTGCCTTTTGCCACTGTACTCAAGAACAGCGACGGTACATTGCAGATTCAGTTCAACGGTAACGCCACAAAACCCGACGCCGATACACTGATGAGGTCAATCACTTACTCTAACCTGAGTCAGTGGCCGCCATCAGTCGTCGATTTAACATGGACATTCGAGGATCAGGGTACCGATAATAATGGCAACACAGACCCTGGCACCTCGCTGGCAAGCACGATCACAACCAAATTACAATTCGCTTCTGTCAATCAACCACCTGTCGTCAGTACAAACAATCTAATGACTCTGGAAAGTGGTAGCACCGATTTTATAAACTCTATCAGTTTAGAAACAACGGATCCGGACAATACTTCTGCCGATCTTGTTTATCAAATTGAAAACAATCCAGCAGGCACACTGTATCTCAATGGAAGTGCTGTCAATGTCTTCACGAACCAAAATAATATATTTACACAGAAAGACATAGATGATGGCAATCTAAGCTATGTAGCTAGAAACGACCCCCCAGGCACCACCGATAGCTTTCTCTTTTCTGTGCGTGATGGAAACGGTGGCTTGGTATCAAATAATACTTTTAATATAGAACTGGCACTCAACGCCAGTCAGGAATTGCTCGTTCCAGACGACCAACTGAATGGTTATCTAATCGCGATATTCAATCCATCTGCAAGCAGTGCTAGCGGCTATACCTTTAGTATCGACAACACAAGCTATAACGGGCCTTTTTCAATAGACACATCCAACGGCGAAATTACAGTAGCAGATGAGACCAAGCTTAATCATACCGAACAAGAACTGCATACTTTAGCCATTAGTGCGGTAAGCAACGATGACAACAGCATCGTTGAACAAACTACAATTAATATTCGCCTGATCAGCAAAAACGAAGCACCAGTACTCTCATCGTCAATTACACAACCCACTCTGTATATTGAGAATTCACTACCAACAGTCATTGACAGCGCGATTACTGTGACAGATGAAGAACTCGACACCTACGACGACTATAGTGGCGCAATCGCAACTCTTTATAGGTATGATGCCGCAGCGAACACACCAGCAATCAACACGGATGATACATACCACGGCTCCGGGGATCTCAGCGCACTCAACGAGGGATCTTCTTTCAGCTACAACAGCAATATCATTGGCCAGGTAATTAAAAACAGTGGTGGTGAGTTAGCACTTTATTTTAGTCAAGCAGCCACCAGAACGGACATAAACGGTACGCTGCAGTCGATAGCTTACGCTAATTCGAGTGACACACCCACTCAGCAAAACAACAATCTTACCGAGCAGGTAAATTTTCTGTGGACACTGGACGACGGAAACCTCAATACTGGGGCTAATGCTCAGGGGATTACTAATAACCCGGCCAGTGACAATCTGACCACCACCCACACAAGCACTCTAGATATACTGCCAGTCAATGATGCGCCTGTCGGTGCTGATAATACAATCAGTACCAACGAAGACTCATCAATCACGTTGCAATCAACCGATTTTGGATTTTCAGATCCGCTTGAAGGTGACTTGTTTGCTGCTGTCACAATAACTGCCCTGCCTTTGGATGGTTCGCTTACATTGGCAGGTATTGTTGTTACGACAGGTCAGACAATCAGCATCACCGCCATTAACGCCGGTGATCTTGTCTTCACGCCGGCAGGTAATCAGAACGGCTTAGACTACACCAGCTTCGATTTTCAGGTACACGACATTGGGGGCACTGCCAATGGTGGCATCGATCAGGATCAAACCACGAACAAGATTACTATTAACGTCAATAGTATCAACGATGCACCTGCGGGTGAAAACAACACACTCTCCGTAAATGAAGATTCTGCGATTATCCTGCAGCCAGTGCACTTTGGATTTTCAGATAGAGACGATGATCACTTCTTTGCCGCAGTCACCGTAACCACACTGCCAACTAACGGCACCCTTACAATAGCTAACACATCTATCACGATGGGTCAGACAGTTAGCATCACTGACATCAACAATGGTGATCTTGTCTTTACTCCGGCAGCCGATCAAAATGGAACGGGTTATAGCGACTTCAACTTTCAGGTACATGATGATGGTGGTATAGCCAACGGTGGCATCGATCAGGATCAGACACCAAATACGATGACTTTCGATGTTATCAGTACAAACGATGCTCCCGCTGGCACAAACAATACACTCAACACCAACGAAGACACATCTATTACTCTGCAGTCCATTGACTTCGGGTTCTCGGATTCCACCGATAATGATTTCTTCAGTGCTGTCACAATCGCTACTCTACCTAGCAGCGGTACGCTTACGTTGGCAAACGTGCCTGTAACTATAGGTCAGTTAGTCAGTGTCGCTAGAATCAATAATGGTGAGCTTGTTTTTACTCCTTCGGCTGACGAAAATGGTCTCGGCTACACCGACTTTGACTTTCAGGTACATGATAATGGTGGCACAGCTAACGGCGGTATCGATCAGGACCAGTCACCGAATACGATTACCTTCAATGTTAACAGTATAAACGATGCCCCCACCGGCACAGACAGCGCAGTCACCACTAACGAGGACACACCTGTTACTTTACAGTCCAAAGACTTTGGATTCTCCGATCCAATCGACGGTGACTTCTTTGCTGCGATTACTATAACTACCTTGCCAACTAACGGTACGCTTAGCCTTGCAAACGCACCGGTCACCATTGGTCAGACAGTCAGTATCGCTGACATCAACAACGGCGATCTTATCTTTACACCAGAACTCAACGAGAGCGGTACTAACTACGACAGCCTTGACTTTCAGGTTCACGACAACGGTGGTACTGCGAATGGTGGCATCGATAAGGATCCAGTGGAAAACACGCTCGCAATACACGTCAAAAATACTAACGATGCACCTGATGGCACCGACAACACATTGACCACCAATGAAGACACAGGTATTACGCTGAGTTACGCTGATTTCGGATATTCAGACACAATCGATGGCGATATCTTCGCTGCAGTCACTATAACCATACTACCTAACAACGGCGCGCTCACTCTGTCAAACGTGCCTGTTACAGCTGGCCAGACAGTCAGCATCACTGATATCAACAACGGCGATCTTGTCTTCACACCAGCAACAAACCAGAGCGGCACTGGTTACGCGAACTACGATTTTCAGGTTCACGACAATGGAGGCACTGCCAACGGTGGCATCGATCAGGATCAAATACCCAATACGATAAACATCAACGTTAACAGTATCAACGATGCACCGTCAGGCACGGATAATATACTCGCTACTAATGAAGACTCCACTATTATCCTGCAGCCCACAGACTTCGGATTTTACGACCCAAACGACTCAAACTCCCTCGCAGCTGTCACCATAACTACATTACCAAATAACGGCACACTGAGTTTGTCGAACACTCCAGTCACCCTTGGTCAAACAATCAGTATCACTGATATAGTGACAGGTAGTCTTATCTTTACACCTGCATCCAATCAAAACGGAGCAACTTACGCTAACTTTGAATTTCAGGTACATGACAATGGCGGTACAAACAATGGTGGCATCGATCAGGACCAGACACCAAACATAATTACCGTTAATGTTAACAGCATAAACGACGCGCCATACAGCGCTGACAGAGACATTAGTATCATCGAGAATGGCACCTACTTCTTCTCCGATGCAGACTTTGAGTTCAATGATATCGATGGCAATGCGCTTCTTGGAATTACAATAACTGACATGCCCGCCAACGGAGCATTTAGTCTCAACAACATCCCTGTAGCTCTGGGACAATTTGTTCCGGTAGCGAGTATCAACAATCTCAACTACTCACCCACACCAGATGCATATCAGGCTGGCTATGACAGCTTTGGTTTCACTATTCAGGATGACGGTGGAACGTCAAACGGTGGCATAGATACCGACCCGGTAGAAAACCGTATAAGCATTGATGTAATCAAACTAAATGACGCACCTAACGCCCGCGATAATTCTATAACCGGTAATGAAGACGGCGTTATAAACTTCACTACAGCAGACTTTGGCTTCACCGACATTGACGGAGACAGTTTTCAGTCAATAATCATTGATTCAGTTTCGCTCAATGGAAATCTTAGATTGTACGGTCAAAATGTTGCTGTCGGACAACTAATCAGCGCCTCCGAGATTCACAATCTGACCTACATTCCATCACCCAATGCGAATGGCAACCCGCACGGATCGTTTGACTTCAAGGTACAGGATGACGGTGGCGTGTTAAACAACGGTCAGGACACCAGCCTGACACCCAACACAATCACGATCAACCTTAACCCGGTCAATGATAGCCCTTATAGTGCTGACAGAATCATCACTATTTCAGAAGACACAAGCTACGATTTTAACGTGTCTGATTTTGCATTCAACGATATAGATGGCGATCAACTAGAATCACTGCTAATTACACAGCTACCGGAAAACGGACAGTTATCGCTCAACGGTACAGACATACTCACCAGCCAAACGATACCTGCAGCACAAATCAGCTCACTTTCATTCACACCTGAACCTGATGCCAACCGTACTGATTACGATCGCATTGGTTATTTCATACAGGATGATGGGGGCGTTTTCTACGGCGGCAATGATACTGATGAGACAGAAAGCACTATTAACATAAACGTTACCAGCGTAAACGATTCTCCATCGGGAACAGACATTGAGCTGACTATTTCCGAAGATACCAGCTACACCTTCAGCAATAGCGATTTCGGCTTTAGCGACTCAGACAATAACAACCTTATGAACATTATTGTCGATTCACTACCGCTAACCGGATCCCTTACCCATAACGGATTACCAGTATCAGTAGGTCAGTCTATCCCTGAGACCCAGTTAAGCGAACTTCAATTCATACCAGCGCCAAATGGCAGTGGGGTGAGCTATGCGTTTTTTGATTTTCGTGCGCAGGACGATGGTGGCACTACTAATGGCGGTACAGACACAGACGCTACCTCTAAAACAGTTACGATTAATGTTGTAGAGTCCAACGACGCACCATTCGGTACAGATAATACTGTATCAATATTAGAAGACACACCCTATGTACTGGATATCGCTGATTTTGGATTCAACGACAGTAGCGACAATAATGCATTCGCGGCGATCACTGTTCTAAAGGCACCGGTAAGTGGCAGTTTACAAATTGCAGGCGTCACTGTTACAGATAACTCGGTAGTAAGCACTCAGGATATCGCACTCGGCACCTTGATTTATACGCCTCCGACTGATGCTTACGGAATCAATCTTGATGAGATTATGTTTAATGTTCTGGACGACGGTGGTACAACTAACCAGGGCCAGAACACCTCAACTGGCGCAAACAAATTATCCTTTAATATCGACAGCATAAATGACGAACCATCCGGTGCTGATTCTGTTGCATCTACACTGGAAGATACTTTGTACACCTTGTCCCGCGCTGATTTTGGATTTGACGATTCAGACGGGGATGATCTATCCGCGATAATTGTAGTGACGCTGCCGGAAAACGGGACGCTCAGACTTGCAAACACTACGGTTGTCGCATCCGACGTTATTCAGATAAGTGATATCGATGTAGGGGCACTAACATTTATTCCTGCTCCGGACGAAAATAATCAAAACACAAACGGTGCTGACTACGCTAATTTAACATTTGCCGTACAGGATAACGGAGGTACTGATTTCGGTGGTGTTGATACCGATCAGTCACCAAACCTGCTGACTATTGACGTACTGCCCGTCAATGATGCTCCGACGGCAACAGACAATGAAATTGTTATTCTGGAAGACAGCATTTATCAACTTACATTGCAGGATTTTCCATTTAGTGATGTCGAGAACGATACTATTCAATCCGTTAGATTCGCTAGCCTACCTGCTGCAGGAAAATTGCAACTGAATAACACAGATGTGGATACTGTCAGTGAAATTTCCGCAAGTGCTATTGCTAATGGTGACTTGCGTTTTGTTCCAGATCCGAACATCAATGGCACCACACAGTTTGAATTTACAATCCGCGATAATGGTGGAACAGCGCAGCAGGGCATCGATCAAAACCCTGAGACAAACACCCTGCTTTTTATAATTGAACCAGTAAACGACGCCCCGGTTAGTACAGATACTACCGTTACCATCACAGATAACCTTAACTACACCCTTAGCCTTACAGACTTTGAGTTCAACGATGATGAGAACCACGGCTTTTTGGCCGTACGCATAGACGCTTTGCCTTCATCCGGCATACTTACCCTGGCAGGGCTACCGGTTAAGGTGGGTGATGTCATTGATATTGATTCGATTAATCAGGGTTCACTGTCTTATATCCCTGTGCAGGACAGCGGTATACCCTCATCTACATTCCGGTACTCTGCCATAGATTCTGGTGGAACTGAAAACGGCGGTCAGAATACGTCCGAACCTGCGGATCTGGCATTTGACATTGAATCCATAAATGATGCCCCTGTTGCCAACCCAGACACTCTGCAGGTAGCAGAAGGTCAAACTACAAGCCTGACAACAGAGAACAGCACAAGTCTGCTAAGCAACGATACCGATGTAGAGGGAGATACTCTCACCGCCAGCCTTGTGAAAGCACCAGATCATGGTGAGTTCGAACTGTTTGCCGATGGCACTTTCCGTTACAGTCATGATGGATCAGAAACTGTAATTGATGAAATTACCTACTCAGTCTCAGACGGCTCTGTGACTGCAGAATCCACTGTCATGATCAATATAACACCGGTTAACGACGCACCAATCGCGGGTGTCATTGGCAACTCCATAACCACAGTCTCTGAAGAGTTCACACTGACACTACCGGAAAACCACTTCATTGATCTGGACGACGAATCACCGCAAGTTACTGCGACTCTTGCTGACGGTAGCCCGTTACCGGAATGGCTGGTTTTTAATGCTGCAACCATGACATTCAATGGTTCTCCGACCGAGGCAGAGACGCTAAGTATTATTCTGACGGCCGCCGATGCACAGGGGTTATTGGCGCAATCAGCTTTCACAGTAACAGTGTCACCGGAGCCGCAAATTGCCGCTGCGATCAAAAAACCGGTTATCCTGACCCTTGAAGAGACACCACCTGAAGTTACTATTGACGAACAACCAGTCACTGAAACTATTGTAGAAAACGAATCATTCCTCGGTGAAGATATTTCGTTTCAGACAATACCGGATACAGCACCGGAATCAATTTCGACAGATATTGGGGATAACGCACTGGAGATAGCCAGCTTCGCAAGCGAAGCAACTATCTTCCGCGATTTTGACCTTCTAAGCCGATCAATCGAAACCCATCGGCAATTCAAGGTGAGCTCCCTCACAGAAAGTGGGTCTCTGATAGAGGTACAGGAAATCCGCAGCCTTGCCGATCTTTTCTCTAGTGAAGACAACCGAATACTTAATAACACTGATCTGCTGAATCAATTGAACGAGCAACGTGAACAAATGCAGCAGAGCTTTATCCTGAACGGTAAAGTGATAAGCGGTGCTGTGAGCGTTTCAACCGGACTGTCAGTCGGTTATGTGATCTGGCTGGTGCGCGGCGGTTTGCTTCTGGGTAGTGTAATTTCGTCTTTACCCGCGTGGAGAAACATTGATCCACTTCCCGTTTTGTCAACTTTGAACAGCGACGATGACATCGACCAGGACGACTCACTTGAGGATCTGGTCGAGGAAAAAGATACCCAAAACCCTGAACAAGGTCCGGGTGAGAGGCAGGAAAATTGAATAACTGGTTAATCGAATTGGCTTTTTGCAAGCCAACTTTAAGTATGAAAGACAAGCCGGGCAATCGGGAAGTACGATCATGAAAAAGCTTTCGGCAAAATTTCACCTGGCATTGGGTCTGACATCCATTGTGATGACATTACTACTGTCTGCCACAATGCTCAATCTGATCCCTGATCATCAAAAGGCAACGGTTGCCGGTCGAACTGCACTGGCTGAATCTATTGCCTCTGCCAGCACGCTTTTCCTGAGCAAAAAAGACCACTCAAGCATTCAGCATAATCTTGAATTTGTGATTTCACGAAACGATGACCTGCTGGGTGCAACTGTTGCGAGAGCGCAGGACGAAGCACCACATGTTTTTGGTGACGAATCAGCAGTCGATTTGGATTACGATACCAAAACACCCACCAATTCCACACTGGTTCTACCAATACTGCATGGTGATCATGAATGGGGCCGGATCGCACTGTTCTTTACTGACCCGTCTGAACAGACCCTGTTAAAACGAATCCAGAACTCCCCTTTTACATTAATTGCATTTTGCAGCTTGCTCGGCTTTATCCTGTTTTATCTATACCTGGGCAAGATGCTCAAAGCCCTTAACCCGTCTCAGGCAGTACCTGGACGAGTGCGTTCAGCGCTCGATACACTGGCTGAGGCTTTGATTGTTATCGATGGTAAATCAAATGTAGTTCTGGCCAACAAAGCATTCCAAAATGTCACCGGTGAAACATCGGAAGCGTTGCTTGGTAAAAAAGCTGACGAATTTGAGTGGCACCTGTCAGCACAACATCCAGATGAAAAATCCGCTGACGAAAATGCTACCTTTCCTTGGCTGGAAGCGCTCGCGACATCAGAAACTGTTCGAGGTGCTGATGTATGGATGGAGGCTCATGACGGCAATTGGCACAAGTTTCTGGTCAACTGTTCGCCAATCATGTCCGGAAAAAAAGCAAGCGGTGTACTGGTAAGTCTTGACGATGTAACCGATCTTGAAGAAAAAGAGAAAGAACTGAGAACAGCACGAGATGCAGCTGAGGGAGCAAATAAAGCAAAGAGTGATTTCCTATCGAATATGAGTCATGAGATTCGAACACCGATGACGGCGATTCTGGGTTTCACTGAAGTACTGAAACGCGGCAACAACTCGCTTGATAAAGACTCCCAGAAACATCTCAATACGATTTCCAGTAGTGGAAAACACTTGCTGGAGCTAATCAACGATGTACTGGATTTATCGAAAGTAGAGTCCGGCGCACTGGAAGTCGAATCTATTGATTGCGAGCCACATATCGTCGCACATGACGTAGTACAGGTTTTGCGCGTACGTGCGGAAGATAAAAATATTGATCTTGAGGTGGAAATACCAGAGTCGCTGCCAGAGGTAATTCAAACCGACGCAGGCAGACTTCGACAGATAATTACTAATCTTGTCGGTAACGCTATAAAATTTACTGAAGAAGGTGGAGTAAAAGTCATTCTGCGTTCATTCGAAGAGAACGGCAAAAAGAAATTTGCTATTGATGTCAAAGACAGTGGCATTGGAATGAACGAACAACAGCAGGCTGCAGTATTTAAACCGTTTGTACAGGCTGACTCTTCAATTACAAGACGTTTTGGCGGTACTGGTCTTGGCCTCGCTATCAGTCGCAATCTCGCCCGAGCACTTGGTGGAGATATCTTGCTATCAAGCGAAGCAGGTGTAGGCACTACTTTCACAGCGGTTATAGATTTAGTCACGGACAGCAATGTGAAAATACTCCAACCGGACGAATTATTCAGTCAGGTTGAAATCACTGAAACCGAAACGCAAATCTACTGGGAGTTCCCTGAGTCTAAGGTACTGGTCATCGATGATGCCACTGAGAACCGCGAACTGTTATCACTGGTACTGAATGATCTGGGCATCGACACCGAGACCGCAGAGAACGGTGCGATTGGTGTAGAGATGGCAACCAGCCACAACTACGACGTTGTTCTTTCAGATATTCAGATGCCAGTAATGGATGGCTATGAGGCAGTTGCGGCAATGCGTGAGAAGGGTCTGCAACAGCCGATCATCGCGCTTACTGCAAACGCAATGAAAGGCTATGAAGAGAGAATTCTTGACGCAGGATTCTCACACTACATGACAAAACCGGTTGATATTGACGCGCTGTCAAAACTTCTGGCAGAGCTCATCGGCGGCAAGAAGGTAGACGGACCTGTAGAAAAGCAAGCGGATGAACAACCGGCGCAACCCACACCTGAGGTCGCAATTCAGGCTGCAACTCAGGCCGCAGCTAACGATCAGAACGAAAGCCTTATATACAGTCGTCTCGCAGGCTCAGAGAAACTCGCACCGGTAGTGGAAAAATTCATCACACGTGTGGGCGAACAATATAAATTGATGGAATCTGCAAACGATGAGAAGGACTTTGAAAAACTCGCAGGACTTGCACACTGGCTAAAAGGATCAGGTGGAACCGTAGGTTTTGATCAGTTATCACAACCTGCCAAACAACTTGAGGACAACGCCAAAACAGAAGACCAGGATGCCTGCAAAGTTGATCTGCTTCACATAAAGGCAATCATTGCCAGACTACGCTCAGGTACTGAAGGCGAAGTCCCACAGCCCTCAGAAATCTCCGCGCAATTTCGCACAGACACTCAAGAATCAAGCACCGAAGCCGTAATTACAGTAGAGAGTTCTCTACTTGCGAAGAATCCATCTTTCCTTCCAATAGTTGAGAAATTCCTGCCGCGCCTGGAAGCGCAATTGGTGACTATGGATGAAGCAGTCGATAATCAGGACTTTGAAGAGCTTGCAGTACTTGCTCACTGGTTGAAAGGCTCAGGCGGTACGGTAGGATTTGATATTTTCACCAAACCGGCAGCCAAGATGGAAAGAGCCGCGAAGAGTAATGATATGGACCTTGTATCCAAGTGCTTGACAGATATCAAGGACTACGCAGGAAAAATAGTGCTTCCAGGTAGCAATAATGCGTCGCCAGAATTTAAAAAGTCTGCATAGAAATATAACGGCTTTCGATAATGCAAAATAGCGGCATAAGCAACTTGAATAGTGAAGAAGATTCGGATAAGTACGAATCTCTGATCGCAAAAGCTAAGATTATGCTCGTCGATGATGAGCCTATTAATACTGACGTACTGCAAACTTATCTGGAGGGCGAAGGCTACAATAATTTCGTCACTACGTCAGAGTCTGTTCAAGCTATAGAGATCATGGAACGTGAGAATCCGGATGTAATCCTTCTCGATCTAATGATGCCCGATGTTTCAGGATTCGACATCCTGCAAATGATGCGCAGTAAAAAAAATCTCACGCACATTCCTGTGGTCATCCTGACCTCATCTGACGACGCGGAAACAAAGCTCAGCGCACTTCAGCTCGGCGCTATGGACTTTCTCGCCAAGCCAGTAGACGCGAGTGAGCTCGCACTACGCCTGCGAAACACACTGGCGTCGAAAGCATACCAGCACCACCTGATCAACTTTGATCAGTTGACCGGCCTGCCAAAGCGCGAAACTTTTATGGAAGCTGTCGATGCCACCGCTATCGCATTGAAAAGTAACAACGAAAAAGCTGTTGCACTTCATATATACATAGAGAATTTGAAAAATATAAATTCAACAATGGGTCGTGAAAACGGCAACGCGATTATAAAAACTTTTGCCAGAAGACTGGAAGCATCAGTGAGCATGGCTGGCAGCATTCAAAGCGCCTTCAATGTTGACACGCAGATCAGTATCGCGCGGACTGGCGGCGACAAATTTTCTGTCTTTCTGGGCCCCATACAAAACCCGCAACAAGCCGAGATGCTGGCCCGAAAAATAGTCTCTGATACCAGCCATGCCATACATCTCAATAACAGATCAATGTTCACCACTGCCAAAGTCGGTCTGGCTATTTTCCCCGATGACGGCAATACAGTGCAGACGCTTTTCAGTAATGCGGAGACCGCGATGTCTCACGTCAGAGATCACGGCGGCAGCGAGAATTTTACGTTTTATTCAGCAAGTATGGATGAAGAGTCCGCTCGGATTTTGGCTATTGAAACTGGATTGCAGACAGCAATCGATAAAAACGAACTTCGAGTTACCTATCAACCAAAAGTAGACATCAATAGCGGCAAGATTATCGGTGCTGAAGCGCTGGTCCGCTGGATCAACGTCGATCTCGGGTTTGTGGGGCCTGATCAGTTTATCTCTATTGCTGAGCGCACCGGGCAGATCATTCCGATTGGCGAATGGGTGCTCAAGCAGGCCTGCGTACAGGCGGCTGCCTGGCGGGAAAAATATGGATTTGATTTCCGCATAGCTGTAAATATGTCAATAAGACAAATCCACGACTCTGATATGGCCTTAACAGCCAAAGAAGCTCTGGTTGAATCAGGTTTGCCTGCAAACTGCCTGACCCTGGAGCTAACGGAAAACATGGTCATGGAAAACGCCGAGTCCAACATCGAAATTCTGCGAATGCTTAAAGCACTCGGGCTGAAACTATCAATCGATGATTTTGGAACCGGGTACTCATCACTGAGTTATCTGCAGCGTTTTCCGCTCGACGAACTCAAAATCGACAAATCATTTATTGAAGAAATTAAGGTTGAGGATCATCGAGCTCCTATTGTACGAGCAATGGTATCGCTGGCACATGATCTCGAAATGACTGTGGTAGCAGAGGGAGTTGAAACAGAGATACAACTACAACATATGAGATCTCTGAATTGCGAGCTATATCAGGGCTATCTGCGCAGCAAACCCGTTGTAGCTGACGCTTTCGAAGAACTACTGGATATTGAATATCTGAATAATAAAGCGGCCTGATTAATTAGTCATTCCTGTCTATTAACCCGGCCTGCTTATTAGCCAGGATGATCGGTAAAGCATACTGCTTCGATACAATTAAATTAAGGCCTATTCACAGAAGACCAGCAAAGGTATCCTAATCTCTGACTCACTCGCATCGATTGTCTCTTCGCCTCCCCAGTAGCACTTCGCATCTTCTTCAGTCGCCCAGCTTTGCAACCGCAGCCGATATTTTTTAGCACCGCCCAGCACTATAGACGCGAAGCCTTTACTATTTGTTTCTACTGTAGCTATGGTCTCGCCATATTCAAACTCTACAGTTTCTTCCTCTGTACAATTATACAGATCTGGATATCTCGTCAACAGGCCACTACAGCTCTTTCCAACGTATACCACGTCAACTCCATCGGTAATACCTTGCGCACGCGCCATCGAAGCTGGAACAGAATAGACAGGCTCTGCTGTCACAACCCGTCCATCGAAAACCGCTGTGTGGCTGTTCGGAAGTTGCGGTTGCAGATAAAGCGATATTGTTCTGGCAGGTATGTAATCGTCAAACGCTTTTTCTGACGCAGTGCCCACCTCGCCATCCTCTGCCCCAATGATCATCGGTTCATCTACATCGCAACCAGTTAAAACACAGACCAGAGGAGAGACCAGAAGAGAGGCCTTGAGAAAAGCTTTTAGATAAATCTTATACACGGTACTTCCTGCGTCTGCTGCTATTGGCCAGCCCGCCAATAGCTAAGGCTAAAATTATAGGTAAAAACGCTGCTGATGAACCACTTTTTCCTGCAACGGTGCATCCTGCTGCTCCGCCAAGGCCGGTGCGCAATGATACTTCATTCGACTGGATAGGATCATCCGCCAACAATGAAACGGCATCATCTGTCGGAATATCTGGTCCTTCTGCAGTATCTTCCGGTTCGCTGAGAGTCGGCACCGCAACGTCCTCAACACCAGGCTCCTCTATTACCTGCACTGGTATTTCAATCAGCGTTTCCGGCGCAGGGGCGACAAGCACTGGATCCTGCAAAACAACGATAATTCGATCAGACACCAGGGGATCAGTTGCATTCCGGATTTCTTCGCTATCACTGACACCATCCCCGTCGCTGTCATCATTTCCAGGCATCGTACCGTGCTGATTTACCTCATCACCATCTGTCAGTCCATCGAGATCACTATCACTTTGTAGAGGGTTGGTATGGTAACGATCGACTTCAGCACCATCATCAAGACCATCGTTGTCTGAGTCTGCTTGATTCGGGTTTGTAAGATAAATCCGAACCTCATCGAGATCGTTAAGCCCATCATCATCCAGATCTGAATTTGAAAGTGAGCCGCCGAACTCCTTTGGATTACCATCGACCGATGAAAGCAGACCGTCACCATCTTCATCATCACCAACCACCGTAGTATCGTTAGCGATGTACACAGCGGATACAGACTCAGCATTGAGACCCGGGACAGCATTTATCGACAAGCCAGTCTCACCCACAGCACCATCACTTAGATTATCGTGATCTGCATCCACTCCACCGGACTCGATAAGATCACCAAGACCATCATTATCACTATCAAGATCACGGTGATCAGCCACGCCATCAGCATCACTGTCGCGATACTGCGTTACGGGTGTAAAATAAGTTGACGAGTGAAACTCCAGACTGTGTCGATAGCCGGCAATCCCGAGCTCCGCCATTTCCATTTCAGCAATTGAATTGTCACGACCAACCTCAGAGAGCTGATTAGAATACGAAATGAATATGGCAGAAGCATCTCTAAAGTGCAGGGTTACCAGATCATCCACTGATTCACCGCCTGCACCGGTTCCAGTAAAGCTCAACTGGCCATTTCTCTTTTGCACAACAACATTTGAATTCAGTGCCAATGAATACCCAACGATTGATGGCTCATGCACCGAAACTGTCTCTGATCTCAGACCATCAAGATCACTGATAGTTAAATCAAAGTTACTCACAGCACTTTCGCCGGTGAGATTCCATTGCACAACAGAGCTACCAGATCTGAGATTGCGTAATCTTGGAAGTGCGTCAATCGTGGACCACTCTACTTCTGTATCACTGGACAACACAGTGCCGACAAGAGTGACAGCGAGACCGTTGTCGAGACTGACAAGATCATAGCTGAATGACATACCGCGTGATGTGGTATCAGCAGGACTGGCTGCAAAGTAATTGGCGGGGCTGTTAGATAAATCTGTAAGGCGCACCACCCCCTCCAGGGTATTGATGATTCCATCGTTATCCTGATCAATATCGATGATGTCAGCTACCCCGTCAGAGTCGAGATCTTCAGATATTTGCCCGTATGCCTTAGGAAGAGATAAGAAAGCAACGAATAACAACGCCAAAATACCGCAACGAGCCTGCACAAGGCGCTCTAAGCGGTATCGCCTGATATGAGGCATACAAAAATGCAATCGGTTATTATTCACGTTACTGTTTCACCTTATGTTTCCACCGATGCAGCTTTTGCGGCATGGCATTTCCACGGCACGTCAAAATGCGCCGGGCGGACCACCTTTGCGCAAAGCAAATACCAACCCTGAAAAGATGGCTTTTATGCTGTGTTCCCAGATGCAATCAATGTAGCTAAGCACTGAAATGACAAAATATTGTCATATACTTGCTATCCAACTAGCCTAAAACTCAAGGAGCCACCATGTTCAAACTGATAGCTATGTCCGTATTTATTGCAGTTGGAGCTATCATTGGCAGTCTTTTTTTCCGATATTACGCCAATAACAGAGTCAGCCATCCGCTTTGCATCGGCCTTGGAATACTCGGTGCTTTCGGTGGAATGTTACTGGCAGATCTGGCTGATGTTCATCTGATGGGTAACTTGATTGATGGATTGCTATTCGCAACTCTAGGCAGCGCTGCATTGTTATTACTTAACTTGCTGCTCAGGCGCTAGCTTGGATTATTCATCAGACGATAAGTAAATTTTGGCTAAATGCTATGTATACAGTTCTCAACCACTTTTTTAACACCCTTTTCAAATTTGCAGTCTGTCTCTTCGACGCCAGAAGAAAATCTGGCGTCAGATCTCGGCCCATCCTCTTCGGCACGTGGCGGGCCACGTTTCTCAGACCACATTTCCTAAGGCGATTGGCCGACCTGTTTAGCCAGATTTCCTCTGGACGCAATAGGTCGTTAGCAATTAGGCTCATGATTTATCCTGGCTAGCATTACTGATGACAGACATTAAAGAGATCAGCATCAATGTCGATGGACTGAAGCTATCTGCACTGAGTACAGGTGCTGGAAATAAATTAGACAATAAACACAGAATCCTCTGCCTACACGGCTGGCTCGACAATGCAAACAGTTTCAAACCACTACTGTCCCTTATTCAGAATGCAGAGGTAGTTGCCATTGATTTACCGGGTCATGGCCATTCAGATCATCAATCGTCAATCTATTCTTTGGCGGCGCAGGCACACATTAGCCTATCTATAGCTGACGCTTTAGGCTGGAACAACTTCAGCATTATTGGCCACAGCCTCGGAGGATGCATTGCTCCATTTGCAACGGCAGCTTCCCCTGCGCTGATAGAGAAGCTAATTCTTATAGAGGCCGCCGGACCACGATCTGAAACACCAGAGTTACTACCCGGCAGACTGGCGCAATTTCACAATGACATGCGCCAGCCGGAGAAATACAAGTCAAGACTGTTTGATTCTATAGATCAGGCTATTGAATCCAGATTGCGCGCTAACAAGATGTCAGAAGCTTCTGCAAAACTAATCATAGAGCGACAACTAAAACAGGTTGAATACCGCGGTCAGTTCAAATGGCAATGGCGATTTGACAGTAAACTCAGAATTGCGTCACCAAGCTACTTTACCGAAGAACAGGTTCAATCCGTACTTCGCACAATTGCGTGTCCGACTTTATGCATTCTGGCTGATGACGGCTATCTCACTGATCGTCGTGAAATACAGCCAAGACTCAACTGTATAGAAAAACGTTCGGTCGTGACCCTTCCCGGACATCACCATTTACATCTGGACACTCCAGCACCGGTCGCGGATGTGATTAATAAATTCTTGCAGTGAAAAGGTACATAAATTCGGAGTAATGCAACCTATGAGCTATACAAACTTGTCTGCAATCGCAAGTGTTGCATTACTAAGTTGCTCCATCATCTGATCACCACCACGCAAAGCAACGCCAACTGCCAGAATATCGAGCACCATCATCTGAGCCAGCCTCGACTTTAGCGGTGAAAACACGTCGCTGTCTTCTGCGATATCAACATTAAGATTCACCCCCCCCATTGAAGCGAGCGGACTGCCTGTACAGGTTACTGTCACAACCGGTGCACCTGCCTGCTTCGCCAGAGCAACAGCATCCAGCATGTCTTTATTGCGACCGGTATAGGAGATTGCTATAGCAAGTGAATGTTTATCAAGTAACGCCGCTGACGCCAGCTGAATGTGTGGATCAGCATAAGAAATCGCAGGCTTACCTAACCGGAAAAACTTTAGCTGAGCATCTTCTGCCACAACCGCAGATCCACCTGAGCCATAAAATTCAGCACGCTCTGCCTCACAGTAAAGATCAATTGCATGATCAACTGCACGATGATCTAACTGATTTCGAACATCCTGCATAGAGGCAATCGCAGAATCTATCAATTTTTCTGACAGTACCTTACTACTGTCATCAGAGGCAACATCACGAAAGAAGTACTTTTCCTGACTTGCCTGTGATCTCGCCAACTTCATTTTAAAGTCGTGATAACCATTACAACCAATTGCCTTGCAGAATCTAACCACAGTGGGCTCACTGACTCCGCAACTTTTAGCCAATGATTGAATGGATGCCTGCACGACGACATCCGGTTCGCTTAATACGAAATCCGCGACCTTATCCTCAGACTTACTGAGCGTCATACGCGCAGATCGAACAGTACCTAACATTGGCAAGCTACCATCAAAAACAACGGTCTAGGCCGCCCAGTACAACTGCAAGCGAGACTTAGCTGCTTCTATAACTGATGCTATTGGCAAGTTCTCTCCCTCGGCGGCACGCTGGAACACTTTGCGTTTGTCTTCACCGGTAATATGTAACACCAGTTGCCGACAATCGAGTAGCGCTGCAAGTGTCAGGGTCATTCTTGCTTCAGATATATGGCTTGGATGCATTGGCCAACAGAGCTTATCAGCACCCAAAATACTAGCTTCAGTTAATCCTTCGGTGTCAGGAAACAGCGACGCAGTATGACCATCACCTCCCATGCCGAGCACAACCACATCATAAGGGTTTGGCAGGGAACGCAATGAATCGTCACATCGCTGCCAGCCTTCTTCGGGCGTCTTCGCACCGTTATACATCGATAAGAACTGTGCGGAAGATGCTGCATTTACAAGTAGCGTCTCTTTAACAAGCTTTTCATTACTAAGATTATCATCAGCAGGAACCCAGCGTTCATCCGCGAGAGTGACTGTCACCTCACTCCATTGAATTTCATACAGCGACAGCGCATTAAAAAAAGGCGCAGGTGTTGAACCACCAGACACTACGAGTGTTGCACTACCTCGCTCTTTAATACCGCCCTGCAGCCAGCCAGCCACATCCGCTGCCAGTAACTCCGCCAGTGCCTGTGTACTATTTGCAAAGATAACTTCACCATCAAAATGATTACTCAGCATCGGAATACTCCTCTGCCCAGCCGCAGTCATCACGGGCAAT
This sequence comes from uncultured Granulosicoccaceae bacterium, assembly GCA_938020525.1. Lineage (GTDB taxonomy): Bacteria > Pseudomonadota > Gammaproteobacteria > Granulosicoccales > Granulosicoccaceae. Next base: position 46,051 of record CALIHW010000025.1, read on the forward strand.
TAGCGCCGAGGCCGCGGGTGGTCCCCAGGTACCGGCCGTGTATTGTTGAGAGGGCACATCGTACTCTGCCCACCCCTCAATAATTGGATCAATCCATTTCCAAGCAGTCGTCACTTCATCACGATGATTGAAAAGAGTCTGGTTACCGCGAATCATGTCGGACAACAAGCGCTCGTAAGCAATCATCTGACGCTTCTTAAACGCCTCATTGAAATCAATATCGAGGTTTACAGGTAACAATCGCATTGCATCCCCACGACCCTTGGCAAAGATCTGAAGTTTGATTATTTCTTCCGGTTGCAATCGTATAACCAGTCTATTAGTAGAGTCTGGTGTTTCAAATATAGAGTGCGGAGCCGATTTAAAATTAATAATAATCTCGGTACGTTTCTCAGGCATCGACTTACCTGTCCTTAAGAAAAACGGTACACCTTTCCAGCGCCAGCTTTCTATCTCTGCCTTGATCGCCACATAGGTTTCAGTATTGCTTTCCGGAGGCACTCCGTCTGCATCACGATATGAAGCAATAGACTTACCGTTGATAGATCCCGTTTTATACTGACCACGAACTGTATTCTTGGTTACGTCTTTACCAATTATTGGTTTTAGTGAGCGCAGAACTTTTATTTTCTCATCACGAACACAATCCGGATTGATACTTATCGGCGGCTCCATTGTCAGGATCACCAACAACTGCAACAAGTGGTTTTGCACCATATCCCGCAGTGCACCTGTCTGATCGTAGTAACCGGCACGACCTTCTACGCCAAGGCTTTCCGCAATCGTTATCTGAACATCTCTAATATGCTCCCGACGCCATAGAGGCTCAAATAGTGAGTTACCAAAGCGCAGCGCCATCAGGTTTTGAACTGTTTCTTTTCCGAGGTAATGATCAATTCTGTATATTTGCTTTTCGTTGAAAACCTCTGCCAGCTCATCGTTGATATCCAATGCGCTTTTCAAATCTCTGCCTAGTGGCTTTTCCAACGCAACGCGACTGTTCTCCGTTACCAGACCGGCCTCGTTGACACCGCTACAAATCCGGCTGAACAAGCCAGGGGCAGTAGATAGGTAAAACACACGCACTCGATCCGGATAGCTACCCAGTACCTCAGCCAGCGCCAGGTAATCTTCCTGAACGGTGATATCGACCTTTACGTACAGCACACGTTGACAGAAAGTACTCCAGGTATCAGGGTGGAATTCTTCCGGCTTGATATATTTCTTCGCAGCCTCCTCCATAATCGCGACAAACTCTTCCGTAGAGTGACTACTGCGTGCTGCGCAAATTATTCTGCCTTGCTCCGGGAGTTGCGCCTCATGATGACGAAAGTATAGCGCTGGCAACAATTTTCTAAGGGAGAGATCACCTGTGCCACCAAAAAGCACCAGATCGAAAGGAGGCAACTGGGTGTCAGACGGATTTTCCATCGTAAAATTTTCCGCGGAAGTCAGAAGTAGAAACTAAAAGCTTACAGAATATGGTAATAATACTACATTTCTGATCTAATACTGCAACAATCATATTTCTGCTAGTTTCCAGCGTTTTATTTAATGACCGGATCGCAGGCTGGTAAAGTAATCTTCGAATTTTTCCAATAAAACACTTGATCCGCGTGTTTTTCGTAGTATTATTACAACCGTCGGGTTGATCAAATGACAAAACTAAATAAAACGCTTCAATCCGTTACTGACAGAATAATTGCCCGCAGCATCAAGCATCGATCCGATTATCTGGATCAGCTGCAGCAAACCAAACAGAATCAGCCGCGCCGTGCACAGCTCTCCTGCACGAACTTTGCTCATGCGGTCGCGGCTGCTTCTTCTACTGACAAAATCACTTTGCACCAGGAACGCGCTGTAAACCTGGCGATTGTGTCCGCCTACAATGACCTCCTTTCCGCCCATCAGCCTTTCGAACGTTTTCCGGAAATAATAAAAAACACTGCCCGTGATCACGGTGCCAGCGCTCAGTTTGCCGGTGGAGTTCCAGCCATGTGTGACGGTGTCACTCAGGGACGTCCAGGCATGGAAATGTCTCTTTTCAGCCGCGACGTTATTGCCCAGGCGACTGCTGTTGCACTTTCCCATGATGTATTCGATGCAGTTATATGCCTCGGCACCTGCGACAAAATTGTACCGGGCTTGCTAATGGGTGCACTTGCATTTGGTCATCTGCCCACCGTGTTTATACCCGCAGGCCCAATGACTTCAGGCATACCTAATTCAGAAAAAGCAATCGCAAGACAGAAGTTTGCACAGGGGCAAATTACACGAAAAGAACTGATGATTTCAGAGTGCGCGTCTTATCATGGCCCAGGCACTTGTACGTTTTACGGCACCGCAAATAGCAATCAAATGTTGCTTGAAGTGATGGGTTTGCAGTTACCGGGTAGTGGTTTTATAAATCCGGGAGAAGAAATCCGCGATCAGCTGACTCGCGTTGCAACAGAAACAGCAATTAAAATAAACTCCACCAGTAAAGATTGCCTGCCTATTGGTGAGTTGGTAGACGCCAAAACAATCTGCAATGCAATAGTAGGGTTACTGGCAACCGGTGGATCAAGTAATCATACGATTCACTTGATCGCTATTGCACGATGCGCCGGAATTTGCATTAACTGGAGCGACTTTAGCGAGCTATCTGCAATTACTCCGGCGCTCACCAAAATATATCCAAACGGATCAGCCGACGTGAATCAATTTCACGCTGCAGGCGGTATGGCGTTGGTTATTTCCCAACTGCTAAATGCTGGCTTGCTGCATGATGATGTGAAAACTATTGTGGGTGAAGGCTTACATAACTGTGCAAGCGATCCGGTACTTAAAGACGGCAACATTGACTGGGTTCCATCAAATAACAAAAGTGCAGACGCTGACATCATTGCATCTGCAGAAGATCCTTTTGACAAAACCGGTGGCCTTGCACTACTGGAGGGCAATATTGGCAGAGCCATTATCAAGACCTCCGCAGTAGATCCAAAACACTACGATGTTGAAGCTCCGGCAAAAGTATTCAACAGCCAGAAAGATTTTTTAACAGCCTTTACGAATGATCAATTAAATTCTGATTTTGTCGCCGTGGTTGTAAACCAGGGCCCTAAAGGCAATGGCATGCCCGAGCTACACAAACTGACACCCGCGCTTGGTGTACTGCAAGACAAAGGCTTCGCTGTGGCACTCGTAACAGATGGCCGCATGTCTGGAGCTTCAGGCAAAGTACCGGCAGCAATACATGTAACACCAGAATGCACAAACGGCGGCAAGCTTGGCAAAGTTAAAGACGGCGACATTATCCGCCTTAGCACAACCACAGGCGAGCTTAATGTTCTGCTGAATGAAGAAGAATGGCAGTCCCGGCAGCAGGCACCACATAAAGAAAAATTAAATGAAACTGACGGTCGGATCTTATTCAGCAATATGAGATCAACTGTCAGCAGTGCCGAGACAGGCGCAATTTCGTTGTTTAACCCCGAATAACCGGCTTTGTTTAACCCAAATAGAATGACCAGGTAAAATGACCCGGTAAGTCGACTAGGTAAATTGACTTGTTAAACAGCTGATCAAATTACATCCGCTATAACGTACAATTGATACAAACTGTGAGCAACGAGCCTACAAATGAAGATACGTGAACTGCTAGAAAAATCGCGGGTTATCCCGGTGCTTGAACTCGATGACGTTGATACAGCTGCTGACCTTGCAGAAGCACTGTGCGAAGGTGGCGCCTCAGTACTTGAAATAACACTCCGGACACCAGCTGCTTTTGAAGCAATGGAAGCAATAAAAACGAAAGTACCGCAAGCATATGTTGGATCTGGCACTGTTAATACTAAAGCACAGATCGAACGATGCAAAGAACTCGATCTGGCTTTTATGGTAAGCCCCGGTTTACACGCACCAATAGCTGAAGCTGCCTTAAAATCGGGCATACCCTACTTGCCCGGTGTTGCAACCGCCAGTGACATGCTTGCTGCAATTGATCTGGGGCTAGACACTTTAAAGTTCTTTCCCGCTACGGCCGCCGGCGGCACCAACATGCTAAAAGCATTGGGAGGGCCCTATGGCGATATAAAATTTTGTCCGACTGGCGGCATTAATTCAGACAACTGCGAAGAGTTCTTAAGCCTTAACAATGTGTTGTGTGTCGGCGGATCCTGGGTAGCACCAAAATCGCTTATCAAAAGTCAGTCGTGGGATGAAATTACCCGACTGGCAAAATCGGTTAACAGCAAGCCATCTGTCTAACGATGTACAATTCGATGCCAGTTTATCGCAAAGCTAACTAGGAGCTTGTCCGAGAATGAATGATCTACTGCGAAAGCGATCTTTTGGCCAGCTATTACGATCGATATCGTTAAATATGAATAACTATTCGCCTCAATCGATCGAAATATCTGACTCAAAATCTCACTTTCTCGCTACG
>CALIHW010000026.1 GCA_938020525.1 uncultured Granulosicoccaceae bacterium
ATACATGTGGTTGTATCTGAAAGCTTTGGTGATATTTTCGCCGCTAATGCCATAAACAACGGAGTCCTACCAGCGCAGGTAACAAATGATCACTGGCATGTGCTACGTAATTGCATGGCAGCTCCTGCGATAGATTGCACCGTTGACCTGGACGCTTCCACCATCAGCATAGGGAATGAACAAGTACCATTTTCCATAGATGCCACCTGGCGTCTTAAGCTCATCAACGGATGGGATGACACAGACCTTACCCGACAGCATCAATCACAGATAGATCAGTATCGCGAGGCACGTTATCAAGAAGACCCCTGGTCGTGGCCGACCATGGAGAATCAGTTAATTAAGCCTCAAAGTTGATAGCATGATGCGTTTTAACTCAGTCAGTCAATAGTGTAAATCTAGACACCCATCTACAAGCCTTTGGCCCTTAAAGTAAACGAAAGCAGCCTGGACTGGAGTAACAATCAAATGTAATGCGTTAACAAGCGTTTATTTATTACACTGCCATTTTTCAGCACGTAGTAGCGATCCGGCTCAATAGAAAAATAAAGCTCAACTATGTAAACAATACGAGTGAGTCGCGTCGGCAGCGGGCACACTTGGCAGCCAATGAGCGACACACATGCGATCACCAGCAGTTGTCAAAAGTCAGCATGGACCACGCGGTTTAGAATATCCGGTCGTCTGGATTATTGAAGTCCCATATGTCACGCACTTCAAGTTGCTTGTCGGATGCTGACACCAGGATATCAGAGATGAATTCGCCGACTACGTGCGGCTCTACAATCGTTCCGTTCGACTGCATGTCTTTAAACATCTTGGATGTTGGTGAGCTTTGCGATGTTGACAGCACTGTCTTAACCAGAGGAGTTAGCACAGCACCTGGAAACACTCGAATGACAGTCGATTTCGTGATTTCGGCAGCGGCGGAACGCGCTGCCATTTGTGCTGCCGCCTTTGCAATCGAATAACCTGACCAGCCAACACGGAGGTTGTTTGCTGAATAGGAATCTATATACAAAATTCGACCGCCTGCGAGCTCATCTTCCAGCGCATTATTTAATGAAATAGGCACTGCAACATGGATGTTCAGGTCTGCCTGTACTTCGTCAGCCTGAAGATTTCGATACGAGGTTGGAGCAACTAGAGAGCCTGCAGCGTGGACTATTCCGTCAACTTTACCAATAGATTTAGCTTTCTCGATAACAGAAATACGCCCTGTCTCATTCGATAGATCAGCCGGGACAATTTGAACATGATCGCCACAGCTGCTTTTCAGAGAATTTAACCGATCGGCATTCCTTGCTACCGCAATCACATCATGGTGTCGAAGCGCGAGATCGCTTGCAACAGCCAAGCCTATACCAGATGATGCACCCGTAACAATAAAAAGCATGCTATGTATCCCGACCAGAGTGATTTATCAGTGACATTAGAGTTTACTCGAAATGCGACTGTAGTTTGGATTGGGAGCAAAAACGTTTTACTGATATATGTGATCGTCCATGGCAGGTTCGCATTGACGCGTTCTAGTGGGCTGTGGCTTCGATTCGTGTTACCCAACTTCCCGCACAGCCCACTGGTGGGCTGTTTGGAAAGTTCGGTAACACTTTATCTTCGCCACAGTCGCCATAGCTGCGTTAACCATAGTTGATAAAACCTGGCTCGACGTAGGCCCTGCTATGCCTGCATTTTATCGCGCAAGCTCAGCCGACTGTAGCTGTGAAAAATTTGTTACCGAACTTCCCGCACAGCCCACGAGCTCTCGATTCAATTGAAACCCGCGCGTGTTGAAGTCCATTCCAGGAATCTACGTATGACAACTGCAATAAAACTACCAACTGACAAAATACAAGCTCACGTAGAGGGCGCAACCGGCCATGTAATCTTCAATAACCCGGACCGGTACAACGCTGTCTCTCTGGAGATGTGGGATGCAGTCGAATTAGCTCTGTCTGAGTTCGCTAAAAATGACCAGGTCCGGGTTGTGGTGCTGTCCGGTGCTGGCGGTAGAGCATTTGTTTCAGGTGCAGATATCTCAAAGTTTGAGAAAGAGCGTGGTTCTAAAGAAGCAACACAACACTACAACGCCCGACTTAAAGTTGTGTACGAGTTGATTGAAAATTACCCAAAACCAACTATCGCAATGATCAACGGTCACTGCATAGGGGGCGGGCTCAACCTTGCGGCCTGCACAGACTTTCGCATTGCTTCTGTTAAATCGCGCTTTGCCATGCCTGCAGCCAAACTGGCATTGGGCTACCCGTTCGATGCGATTCGCAGGTTAGTAAACTCTGTGGGGGCCGCAACCGCGAAAATAATGATGTTTACGGCCAAGTCAATTGATGCTGAGGCCGCACTTCACGCCGGTCTGGTACAGGAAGTGGTAGCGGAAGACTCACTTGAAGAAAGAGTAGAAGAACTGGCCAGCAACATTGCTGACAATGCACCTTTAACAATCCGCGCAATGAAGTATATTGCAACGCAGGTGATGCACCCTGACCCATCCGCTCGAGATTTAGCTCGTTGCGATGAGATGGTCGCAGCGTGTTTTGCATCCGAAGACTATGTCGAGGGGCGCAAGGCATTTATGGAAAAGCGCAAGGCTGAGTTCAAAGGACGATAACAAATCTGGTATTAAAAAATACTGGCTGACTGTAACCTCTACAAGGATCAAACAGCCTCCTGTATATAAGCTCTCGCATAGTTGTGTAGTGCATCATCTGCACAGCTCTCAATAGGTGTGAAGTCCTGATGCGCTATCCATTCCTCACGGGTTGGTTTACGAATATAGTTCGACACAGCATTGAGCGTCAGGTAAACAATCTTACGAGGAAACGGCGTGATGTTGCCGGACGAACCGTGCACCAGATTACCGTGAAACATCAAGACACCTCCTGGTTTACCTGTCGGTGCTATCAGGCCGCCTTGATCAACCAATTCCTCCACCGAATTATTGTCCAGCGTCCATAACGGGTAGCTGGTTGTGGAAGTGTCGTGTCCAGCTTCAAGCACACCGTGCTTGTGGCTTTGTGGAATCAACATTAGCGGGCCGTTGAAAGGAAACACCTCATCCAGAAACACGGCAATATTCATGGCCCGTGGCTCAGGCATACCGTCGTCGCGTGCCCAGGTGCCGTAATCCTGATGCCATTGCCAGACATCACCGGTAAACTTGGCTTTCGCATTGATTTTGTATTGATGCATGTAGACCTTCTCACCAAACACCTGCTCCAGCGGTTCAATCAGACGCGGGTGACGACCAAGTATGCCAAAGGCTTCGTTGTAAGTATGTGCTGCAAAGGCAGTTCGAGGGGCACCTGATGTCTCTCTCCAAACTTCGGGTCGATCTTCATCATAAATATTTTCAGCTTCGGCTTTAAGCACTGCGACTTCTTCTTCAGTGAAGCACTCAGGTAGAAATATCCAGCCCTCATCTGCAAACTGTTTAGCTTGTTCGTCTGTTAGTCGCATGGCTTGCTCCTTGAATCATTGCGTTTCTTTTAATGAGCTGGTAGCTATAGTTGTGCTAATCAGGTTTCGTCTGACAGCTGGCTCTTAACAACTCGATCATCTTTAATTAGTTTTGTTCCAGTTGTCTTTAAGTGCACATCTCTATTCGACCCGTTGATCATGCACCCATTCAGCCCAGGTTCTGAGGATATAGAATCAAGCACATCTGGAAGTCCGGTGCGTGGTCGCAAAGTAGGCGACTGTATAACCCCCAATTGACAACGATATTCAACTGTCGCACTCTGGAATAGCATATTCAGAGTTCCACGAACAACCTTATCTGTCAAGACCCTCCTGCTGCTGAAACACCACACTATGTATATTTACAATGACTTACTGGCTAGAGCCGCACAGAACAATCCCGTCCGCGTTGGCTTAATCGGCGCTGGAAAATTCGGCTCAATGTTCCTGTCACAGGTACCAACCACACCCGGTCTTGTGGTATCCATCATTGCCGATCTGCATCCCGCGGCAGCACAGCAGGCTTGCCAAACTGTCGGCTGGACATCTGAACAGGTGGACCGAACCCGATTCGTTGATGATGCGATGACTCTGATTGAAAGTGACGAGGTCGACGTCGTTGTTGAAGCAACCGGCAATCCAGTGGTCGGACTCACACATGCACGTGCAGCAATACAGAACGGTCGCCACATTGTGATGGTGAATGTCGAAGCCGATGTACTGGCTGGTGCACTATTAGCAGAAGAAGCACGCAGTGCCGGTGTTGTTTACTCAATGGCATATGGAGACCAGCCGGCACTTACTTGCGAACTCGTTGAGTGGGCACGATCGACCGGGTTTGATGTTATTGCCGCAGGCAAAGGCACGAAGTATCAGCCATCATATCATGCCTCAACACCGGATACAGTTTGGGATCACTATGGTTTAACGGCCGAACAGGCAGCAGACGCCGGTATGAATGCACAGATGTTCAACAGCTTTCTCGATGGTACAAAGTCAGCACTGGAAATGGCAGCCATTGCAAATGCCACCGGTCTTTCTGTACCACCAGACGGATTACTGTTTCCAGCTGCAGGTATGGATGATCTTGCTCATGTACTACGACCGGAGTCTGACGGTGGACAGCTACATAAAAAGGGCTGTGTTGAAGTTGTATCATCACTTGAGCGTGATGGAAGACCTGTTTTTAGGGATCTGCGTTGGGGCGTGTATGTTGTAATTGAAGCATCAAATGACTACGCCGCGGCCTGCTTTAAGCAATACGGCATGAACACCGATGACACCGGACGATATTCGGCCATGTACAAACCATTTCATTTGATTGGATTGGAACTCAACATATCCATTTTATCTGCCGCGCTATTAAATACTCCGACGGGCTCTACACTTGATTTCAATGCAGATGTAGTCGCCACTGCAAAGCGAGATCTGTCATCGGGTGAGATGCTCGATGGTGAAGGCGGACATACCGTTTGGGGCAAACTCTACCCGGCCGCAACTTCGCTAAAGATTGGTGGCCTGCCCATTGGCCTTGCACACGGCTTTAAGCTCAAGAATCCCGTTGCAGCCAATCAACCCGTAACATGGCAGGATGTTGTAGTAGATGAATCCCAGCCAGTGGTAAAAGCTGCAGTGAGTATGCGCCGCGAGTTAGAAAACCGATTTCGCAGTATGTAGCTGTTAAGCGTCGCCGTAGGGGGGATAAGCTTGCGCATCCACCAAACTACCACAACGATCGCTACAAAATTAACAGCGAATCAAATCGCCAGATTGACTCGGTAATTACGTTTCTGGCGTTTGCACATTGGTGGATGCGCAAGCTTATCCCTACGAAACACGCCTGTACGATCAGGTTCACGTATCTACGCCTGAATCCAGTAGTTACAAAACCACCGCTTAACAATTATTAAACCACCACACCGCCGTTAACCTGCATCAACTGACCGTTAACAAAACCGGCATTGTCACTGGCCAGATAACTTACCATTCTTGCAATGTCTGACGGTTCGCCCAAACGACCTGTTGGATTCTGCTGCAGCAATGTATCGTACTTTTCTACCGACTCTTCATCACCGACAATAGTACCGGGTGAGATAATATTGGCAGTGATGCCGTGGCTTGCGTATTCTTTTGCTATAGATTTGGTAAGCGCCCAGGAAGCATGTTTGGAAATACTGACCGCCGACTTACCGCGATAGCCCTGCTGCGCATTCATCCCGGTAAAGTTAATCACTCTGCCCCAGCTGTTCTCAATCATGCCAGGCAGGCACTGACGTGACAACCACCATGCGGCTTGAAAGTTTATATTCATAACACGTTGAAAGTCTGCCTCATCATCTTTAAGCAGATCAAACGACGGTCGGATCGCTGCATTGTTTACCAATATATCAATGCTACCGAATTGCTTTATACCACTCGCAGCAATTGCCAGTGCTTCTTCTCGAACGCCGATATCGCCCATTGCAATGAGAACTTCAACACCCGTGGCCACTACCTCGACGGCAACAGATTCACATGCTACACGATCTGAAGAGCCATTCAGAATGATATTACAACCCGATGATGCAAGCTCTAAGGCTATCGCTCGACCTATGTTTCGGCCGGAACCCGTGATAAGTGCCGTGCGCGTTTTATCCTGTGTATCCATGAGCTATGCTTTTCGTGTTCTAGATAATGTGCTCTTCACGCATTCTGGAGATCTCTGCCTCTGCCACACCAAGTTCAAGCAGAATATCCTGAGTTGCATTGCCGCGCTCTGGTGGTGCTACTTTAATGCTGCTTGGTGTTCTGTCCAGTACAACTGGTTGGGTAATTAAATCAATATCTCCCATAACCTCAGAATTCACACTGGCACACATCTGCAAATGCATAACCTGCGGATCATCGAAAGTTTTATCAATAGTGTAAATCGGGCCACAAGGTACACCGGCATCGGTAAATGCATTTATCCAGTCTTCACTGGTTCTACTTTGAGTTACTTCAGAGATCAAGGCGTTTAACTCATCTCGATTATCTGACCTAAGACCATTGTCTTTGTAGTTTGGATGCTCCTGCCAGTCTTCCTTATTTATTGCCTGACAGAACCGTAACCAGGTAGCTTCACCCGCGACTGCGATATTGATATACCCGTCTTGAGTTTGAAATACCCCGGTTGGAATACTGGTTGGATGATTGTTACCCGCTTGACCTGCAACTTGCCCGCTCACTGTATATCGGGCCGCCTGAAAGTCGAGCATGGCAATCATCGCCTGTAGCAACGATGTGTGCAGCCACTGCCCCTTACCGGAGCGCTCTCTCTCATACAGCGCAAGCAGGATTCCCTGTGCACAGAAGTGACCGGCACAGAGATCGGCTATGGGGATGCCGACGCGCATCGGGCCTTCTCCCGGCGCACCGGTAATTGACATAAGCCCGCCCATACCTTGCGCTACCTGATCAAAGCCCGGTCGCTTTGCATACGGGCCGGTTTGACCAAAGCCAGAGATACTCGCGTAAATAAGCCGTTGATTGGATTTTGATAATGTCGCGTAGTCGATACCGAGTCGGTGCTTTACATCAGGGCGAAAGTTTTCCACCACTACATCAGCGGTATCTGCCAGCTTACGAAACAAAGCCATGCCTTCATCTGTTTTTAGATTGAGGGTAATACTGCGCTTATTGCGCTGCAGATTTTGAAAATCTGCGGTATGACGGGCAGCACCCAGGCTACCATCAGGCTCTAGCGCTTCGGGTTGTTCAACTCTGATTACATCGGCACCCCAGTCGGCCAGTTGTCTCACAGCCGTCGGGCCGGAACGAACCCGAGTCAGATCCAGAACGCGAACGTTTTCAAGTACCGAAGAAGCGGGCTCGTAAGGCATATGTTGTATCCTGATTTCACTGCAACCGACTATGATTTTGAATCATATCTTATAAAGTCGCCCAAGGGCATTCAACATGAGCATGCTCCCGCCATAATCATCAGTCTTGAACTCAACGGGCCGCCAGCTGTGATTCCCGACACAGCGCCGCAAGGCGAAAAAAACCATGTGACATTTTGGAATATGGAATAGCAATAAAAAAGGTAGCAACGACAGACAAATGGACAATTAATAGTCCACCTGCAACAGGAGTACCACTACACCAGTACAGCAATAATCCGGTTAAGCCTACCAACAGCAGCAGCGTAGTAAACGTAAATTCAGCACGCTGCCGCTTCTGGCTGCCAAGGTCAGCATGTGCCAGGCGTTTGAGATAAATCAAAACAGCACAGCCACAAGTTAACAGCAAGCCACCACTGACACCGAATAGTTTGGGAAGACTAAAAAACGAATACGGTGCCGGGCTATTCAATAAATAGTGATAAAGAGTAGCAACAGAAGTACTCAAAAAGCAGAGCAAAAAGCCGTACATCGTCGCTTGATGTGCCCAGCGTCGTACCGACGTGTATCGCTCACCTTTCTCATAGTTACAGCCCTGCCCCTGACCACCGTCGAGTTGTTTCATGGTTGCAGCAGAAGCAATGGCGTGTTTTACATGCACGAGCTTAAGCGGATCTCCTCCTATCGACCGCCAGTATCTTCGCAACCCCAGTATCAGAGCAACAACAGGTAGCACAAACAACGGAAGAAATATCAGCACCATCATGTTGTGGCTGATTACACTATAGAACGGCAATGCGGATGCCCAGGGTGCTCCTACAGCGGTGCTAAACAAAACTATAAACAATACAGTCAACAGCACGTAAGGCCACACATGTCTCTGCATTTGTCTTGTGACAACCTTTGGATAAATATTTTCTTCCCAGTTCTGTGCACGAACATTAGCAAGTAATGCAGGAATATTTAGTGAGAACTCGTGTGGCTCAGTATACTGGCAGGCGTAGTAGCAGCCACGACAGTTATGACAAAGATTAGCAATATGGGAAACTGTAGCCACATCAAAAGCGCGATGCCGTGTGACAGATTTAAACGCAGCGCAATAACCTTCGCAATATCGACATGAAGTGCATATACCCAACTGACGTTGTGCTTCCTCATGGTCGACTATTTGTCTGCTAATTCCAACGGTACTATCCATTTGTGACATATTGTCCCGCCTGCTGCCCTGCGATTCGCCCAAAGACAGTCCCGATGGTCATACCAAACCCTGCAAGATAACCTTCGCCTAAAATATTTCCAGCCATAATTTCTCCGGCAGCCCAGATATTTTCTGCCTGCTTGTTGTTAAAGGTTACTCGCGCTGTACTATCCACATTGATACCGAGATAAGTAAACGTTACCCCAGGCCGCAACTCGTACCCGTAAAACGGAGGCGTATCTAATGGTCTGGCCCAATTAGTTTTTTCAACGTCAAGACCTCTGGTACATAACCCATCTAACTCGGTCGCGTGAAATTCACCGGTACCACATGATTTATTAAACGACTTTATAGTCTCGACAGACTGCTCCAACGGCAACCCCAGCTTCTCGGTTAATTCTTCAAGCGAATTGCAACTAATGGCCGGAAATACTGATGGCATGAAGAGCTCACGTGATTTCTCATCAACGAGAGAGTATGCAACCTGATCTGGCTGTGCCGCAACCAGTCTGCCCCAGATCGCATAACGTTTTGGCCAAACATCCTCACCTTCGTCATAGAAACGCTGGCCGTGTTTGTTCAGAACTACTGAAAAAGGCACGCAGTCGAGCCGCGTGACGATACCACCGTCATATTCGGGAGCCCGCCCATCGATAGCCACAGCATGACACTGTGTTGGGTCACCAATAGAATCAGCACCCAGACTAAGCATTTGCCGCAACACCTCACCGCGATTGTAGGGTGTCCCACGAATCAGAAAGTTCTTCGCCGCCTCTCCCCAGGCATCTGCAAGCCACTCTTTGTTTGCCTCAAATCCACCCGCTGCGATAACAACGCTTGATGCTCGCAGGTAGCGCTGCTTACCATTCATCTCGACAAGCGCACCATCAAATTCTTTATTTTCTATATGAAGATCAATGACAGTCGCGTCGTAGTGAATTTTGATACCAAGATCTTCGCAACGCTGGTAATAGGCATTTACCAATGCTTTTCCGCCACCAAGAAAGAATGCGTTGGTACGCGATAACGACAGAGTTCCGGAAAGTGATGGTTGAAAGATCACGCCTTGTCTCGCCATCCATTCATAACTCTCCGGCGCATTGCGAATAACCATTTTGGCAAGTGACTCATCGGTATTGCCTTTAGTCACTCTCAATAAGTCATCATAGAACTCATCAACTCCGTACTGACCAGACAATACTCCAAGTGAATCTTCGTGAGAACAACGAAAGTTACGCGTATGGCGGCTGTTGCCACCGCGGTAAGGAACGGGGGCACGTTCTAACAGTGTCACACTTGCACCAGCTTCCGCTGCACTTATTGCAGCACAAAGGCCGGCATTGCCACCACCAATGACCAGTACGTCAGCAACTTTCGATCCTGCACCCGGTGTGATTAACGATCGATCAGCAGCAGGTGCATCTAAAACTTTAAGCACGCCATGGCTCCCGTTGATACTGTCGGATACGCGAGCGCTGCGCATTGCGCCAATGTTCAGCCATGACAGCTTCTGCCTTATCCGGATCATGTTGTTGCAGCGCCTGTATCAATTCACGATGCTCTTTGATAGCTACCGTTGCACGTTTGTTATCCTCCAATGTAGAAGGTCCCAGTATATACACAGTCCGTTGCATGCTTTCTACGGCCTTTGTCAGGAAGCGGTTCTTCGCTACTTGTAGCAACGCATAATGAAACTGTTGATTCAACTCCACCATTTTTGTGGTGTCGGATCTCGATTTTTCCAGCGATGACTGGATTGATTCTAGCTCCTGCATTTCCATATCCGTCACTTTGGTGGCGGCTATTCTCGCTACAGCACGCTCATGCACTTCACGTACTTCGTACAACTCCATCACTTCGATGTAATCCAGCGAACGAATCCGCATGCCAAGGCGCGGTTCGGCCGCTGCCAATCCTTCCGTTTCCAGCTGCCGCAATGCCTCTCGCACCGGTGTGCGGCTGACACCAAACTCCTCAGCTACCAATTGCTCACGCAGATAATCGCCCGGTTTTATATCACCACGCTGCAGGCGCAATATTAATTCCCGATAGCAGGTAACCGCTTGATTTTCAGATGTTCCAAGCATTAGCTTTGAATCAACTGAATTGCATTTAGCAAAATCAAACGCAAGCCGAGAATCGTCAAAACCCATTTAAGTAACCATTTAAATCGGTCGTTGCTAACTTTTTTCAACAAGTGCGTGCCCAGATATGTGCCAGCCCATGCACCTAAAAACAATACTCCGATATGCAATAGATACTTGTATAGCTGCACACCTGCGACAAGATAAGCCAGCACTTTCACACCATGTTGAAATGCCATTGCAGCACCATGGTTACCCACTATCTGTTCTTTGCTCCAGTTAGCTTTTGGATGTGCAGACATCGCTAATGGTCCGTTTGCACCGAAAAGCACGCCAAGGCCGCTGGTTAATCCTCCGCTCAATATCGGATGTAACCTCGATACATCTAAATATTGCGGCAACCAGGTGACCAGCAATATAAATAACCCTACCGCTATCGCACCAATCACCGGGTTGACATACACCACCAAAGGTACAAACAGGAATGCACCTACAATGGAACCAAGAACAAACGGTTTCAAATATGACCATTGAAGCTTATCTCGATGAATAACACCGCGATTCGCATTAGAGAAGAATTGTGCGATACCATGCAGCGGGATAAGGATGGCAGGGGTAAAAATCTGCGCCATTAAAGCAAGCAACAGCATACCGCCACCAAGCCCCGCTACTGCTGTAAGCAGAGATGTGGCGGTTGAAAATAACCCTAGAGCCAGAAGCTCTGTCATCAAAACTGATACCTGCGCAAACCTCCGTCAACCGGAATGACCGTACCGGTGATGTAGCTTGCAATAGGCGAAGACAGGAAGGTTGCAAGTGCCGCAAGATCTTCTGGCTCGCCGTAACGCGCCATCGGTATTTCATTCTCGCACTGCCACTGTCGATACTCAGGAGTGTAATTACGATAGATCTGCTCAGA
>CALIHW010000027.1 GCA_938020525.1 uncultured Granulosicoccaceae bacterium
TGGATATTGCCGGTGAAGATAATCCACACAGCACCCTGGTTACATCCGTTGGTGTTGCGAGCACTTCAGGCATAGACTTCTGTAGCTCAACTGCTGCGTTCAGCACGTTATCCGGTACTTCACTAAGCGCAGGTTCTTTAATCACCACAGACTTGTGTGTTTCACAATATCCGCAATGCCCACAATTACTTTCAAGTGCTTTATCAAATCGCTCACACAATGCTGAAGTCTGACACTGATCAAGACTAATCCAGTCCAGTACCTGTTGCAGTCTTTCGATTTCTCGAACTTCTCGTTTACTTGCATCATCAGACAACGCTTGTGCTAGTTCTTGCACATTTTCAGGCTGCTTCACGACCGTATAGCGGTTGCGAACACCGGCCACCTTAACCTCAAGCATGCCTTGCTCACCGAGATAATCTAATGCGGCAACCAACCGCTGCCGCGGACAACCCAGCGCATTCGTTGCAGCTTCAAGGTCAATCTGAAACCATACCTGTTTTTTCACTGCCTGCTTAAAGATTCCGGCAATGAATTGCCGCCGATCCTCATCAAAGTTTGCAAGAATATCCTTTGATGACATCAACGGCTTAAACTGATAGTTGGCATAGAATGGCGTACCTCCGTTCAGATACCCGTCCAGCTCTAGTCGGGTTAGAAGCGTGCGCAATACGAGCGGTCGTATATCACATTGATTAGAAAGCTCGTATAGTGAAATATCAAAATCACCCTGATTTGCAAATATCGCTTCAGTGAATTTATTCAGGGCTACTGGTGTTGGCGTATCACCATAAATAAAATTCTGCAGCGGTATCAGATCTTCGCTGCAAGCCAGCACATGACAGATCGACGGCTCTTCATCGCGCCCTGCCCGTCCGATTTCCTGCGAATAGTTTTCAAGGCTTTTTGGCAGGTTGTAGTGATAGACGGCACGGATATCTGACTTGTCTATACCCATACCAAACGCAATAGTCGCGACGACAATGGCACTATCTGACTTGATGAACCAATCCTGTACACCGGCCCGCTTATCGTCTTTCATACCGGCGTGGTAGTACTTTGCATCCAACCCGTTGGACTGCAAGTACTGCGCTACGTGTTCCGCGGTTTTCTGTAAGGTTACATAAACAATGGCAGCACCTGGCTCGGCTGCCTTGATTAAATTCAACAATGTTTCATCGCGAACCGTCGACTCCACCGCCTCTGCACGCAGTGTCAGGTTGCTGCGATAAAAGCCTGTGTTCACAGCACAATCAGGAGTTATTTCAAACTGCTGACAAATATCCTGCAATACATCTTTAGTAGCGGTTGCGGTCAGTGCAAGCAGACGCTCTGCCTTGCATGCTTTAGAGAATTCAATAAGCTTTAAATAGTCAGGCCGAAAGTTATGACCCCATTCGGAAATACAATGTGCTTCATCTATGGCAAACAGCGATACTTTTACATTAGCAATTGACGCACGGAATCTTTCATTGTTAAAACGCTCAGGTGCTACGTAGAGCAGACGCAATTCTCCATTGCGAATATCGTCCATTACCTGACGATACTCTTCAAGGGTTTGAGTAGAATCAAGACGACTCGCTTTGATACCACGCTCTGCCAATGCGTCGATCTGGTCTTTCATTAACGCAAGCAATGGCGATACGACCAGCGTTAATCCGTCCAGGCACAATGCCGGTAATTGATAACATAGAGACTTACCACCACCGGTCGGGAATACAGCCGCCGCTGACTGACCAGCGAGCAAGCGGGAAATCACCGCCTCCTGACCTTCACGGAATGCGTCGTAACCGAAGTACTTCTTTAGAACCATACGAGGTTCGGGGATGGTTTGCGAAGCCGGCATAGAATGAGTTGGAGACTTAAAATTTGCGTGTTGCATGTTTACTTCCTACAGCTTTAACTTCAGATCAGAATTGATCAGTAACCACTTTACTGCAGCAATCCCTGTTGTGCACGCGTTTTGTCGGCAGGCTCCCCCTGGATCAGTATAGTCGCTGGCAAGCGGTTCAAGGCCGGAGCACCTTTATTAGCGTATCCAACGATAGAGATGCGTTGATGGTTGTTGGGAGGATAAGCCTGCGGTGCATCCAGCGGTGACACGCAGATCAGATTGATTTGCTCGTCGTAGGGGGGATAAGCCTCAAGGCGCATCCACCAATTCTTATAACAAACCTAAGCTTGCCTAATGCCCTAAAACCCAACATAAAATACAACCCACGCAGTTTCGATTTAATCTTGTAGTAGAGCAGAATCCAATGAGCAAAGAAGCGGCCTTTTCTACCTTTGGTGGATGCGCCTTTGGCTTATCCCCCCTACAGTTTGGTATCGTTTGGGTTGGCGCTGTATCTATTGCGATTTTACGATTCCTTCTAACCTTCAGCCTGCTGAACAAAAAATGAAGCACCTTTAGGGATCTGCGGCAGTTCAATATCATAAGGCACGGACCTCACGCGATTAGTCCTTTCACCTCGAACCACCATACCTTCGTGTTTATTTGGCATCGGGTTGGGCGACTGAGGGATCGCATCTTCCGCAGAATAAACTGCAATAAACAACGTCCGTGGTTTGTCAGACAAATTTGGTGCAGAGCCATGCAATAAGCGCGTGTGCATCAGGCAGACTGATCCGGCAGTTCCCTTACAAGTAACTGCTTGTGACTTACAACTTGCGGCAGCATCTTCCGCAATCGCACCAGTGAACACACCATCGTGCCACAGGCTGTGAATATCACCTTTGTGCGAACCCGGAACCACTTCAAGCGGACCGTTCTGATCAGTGACTTCATCAACCATTAACAAGGCCGTGATTAAATCGTCATTGCTGTGTGGGGTGAATGGAAAGTCCTGATGCCATTTTACTTCAGTTTTTGCACCCGGCAGTTTTGAGTTGACCTTGCTATGATGGAATTTGATATTCGGCCCGATCAACTCGGCAACGCAATCGGCCATACGACTTTTTGTCATCGCATTGAAATAGGCATCTGAGATCTCTACCGGTGCATTCACACGCCGCAGTGCCGGGTTGTCTTCAGAGTGACCGGACTCGACATCGAATCTGGGGCGACCGTCGATTGCCTCGCCATACGCTTCGGTGTGCTTTCGGCTTTCATCGACCCACCCGGCAAAATCACTGGTCAGGGCTTTTAGCGTTTCCGCATCGACGGCGTTTTCGACCACGAGGTAGCCGTGTTCGTTGAAGAAATCTATTTGCGACTGGTCGAGCGCTGCCATCATCAATACCCAAGGGTTGTTTCTACAGAACATGCCACAAAGAACGCATTGTCTCAAACTGCAACGCTCTCTATTATGACAGCTAG